>NZ_BAABDH010000042.1:0-551 GCF_039539525.1 Hymenobacter algoricola
AACCTGGCTGCGCACGGCCCAGGCCCGCACCCGAGAGGCGCTGGAATGCGTCATCCAAGCCGCTACCGACTGGATAACCGAGCAGGATGCCAAAAACTGGTTTGGCCACTGTGGCTACCACGTACACTAACCTGAGAAACGCTCTAAGCTTGCTCCAGGCCTGTTCGATGGGGGTGAAGTCGGGCGAGTAGGGCGGCAGGAACACGAGCTCCACGCCCCGCTTGGCCAGCCACGCGCGCAGCCCCGTGAGGTGATGCACGGGCAGGTTGTCGAGCACCAGCACGTCGCCTGGGCGCAGCGTGGGGGCCAGGCAGTAGGCCACGTAGAAGGCAAAGCCGCGCTGGTTGAGCGCTCCCTGTAGCAGCTGCACCGCGCCCAGTCCCTGCACCGACAAGGCCCCGATCAGCGTCAGCGCCGGGCCCCGGCGCAGGGGCACGGCCCCGCCGACGCGTTGCCCGCCCACGGCCCGGGCATGGGTGCGGGCATAGTCCAGGCGCAGGCCCGTCTCGTCCAGGAAGTGGAAGCGGTTCACGTCGGGGCGGGAGCAGACC
>NZ_BAABDH010000043.1:0-558 GCF_039539525.1 Hymenobacter algoricola
CCAAACACCCGCACAAGTTTTCGCTCAAATCCCTACCTTCAACCCGCCATCAATTTGCTTAACAAACCCCGTCTAAACTGTCCAGTTTTTGGGGAGTAGTACACTCAACAGGAACGGCCGTATCACACCCTTGGATGAAGATCCAGCCTTTGGAGAATTAGATTTACTACGTTATAAGTATAACGGCAATCAATTGACGGGGGTAGACGACTTGGCTAGTTCACCCGGAGCTTCACCATTGCCGCACGATTTTGAAGACAATGGGCACAAATATATTGGAAGCTCAGTAGCAGTCGACGAATACAGATATGATGCTTCTGGTAATTTGACAAGCGATGTGAATAAGGGCATTGCGAGCATTACTTATAATCAACTCAATCTGCCGCAGGTAATCACATTTACCAACAACAATATCATCCGGTTTGCTTATACAGCTGCTGGCACCAAAGTTAATAGAGCAGATTCATGACCGCTGTACATGATAGCCACAGTGGTTGAACCAAGCTTTGGCATCGGTGCTGGTAATCCATTGCACGGCCGCGTGAATGGCTTCCAGCA
>NZ_BAABDH010000044.1:0-566 GCF_039539525.1 Hymenobacter algoricola
AGAGGGTGTTTGGGAATTGGACTTGAAGTAAACAGAAACGAGTCAGTAAGTTGCGGCGGGAGTTCCTAGGCTTCCGGACACATTATGGTTGACAGCTCTCAACCCCTTACTGACTCGCAGTGGCAAGTTATGTGCTGCCTGTTGCCGGTGCAACGCAAACGGCAGCTCTGTTTGCGGCGCGTCGTGGACGCGGTGTTCTACGTGTGCCGTGCCGGCTGCCAATGGCGCAAGCTGCCGGCCGAGTACCCGCCCTGGACGGCCGTGTACTATTATTTTTACCGCTGGCAGCGCACCGGGCTCTGGCAGCAACTCAACCTAGTGATCAACGCTCTGGATCGGCTAACGCACGAGCGGCCCGCCGCGCCGTCGCTGCTGTGCGCTGACAGTCAGAGCGTCCGCCTGGCTCCGCGCATTCACGAGCACCGGGGCACGGACGGAGGCAAGCACGTGAACGGGCGCAAGCGGCAGATCTTGGTTGACACGGGCGGGCGCATCTGGGCGGCACATGTACACGCGGCCAATCAGCATGACAGCACAGCCGGCGTGGCCTTGCTCCCGCACCGGCC
>NZ_BAABDH010000045.1:0-586 GCF_039539525.1 Hymenobacter algoricola
CTAGTGCTTAGTCAGGAGAGTTTTTTGAACAAAAAGGCAGATTGGACGTTGCTTTTGGATGGGAAGACCAATCACACCATTTGTCCTGTCGTCGACTGACCGCCAGACTATTGAGGCTTTAACCCGCAAAGGCCGCCACGCCGGGCGCACGGTCCAACGCGGGCGGATACTGTTGCGGCTGGCCGACGGGGGCAGCGGCTACACGGTGGCCGACGAGGTGGGCTGCTGCGTGCAGACGGTCTACCAGGTGCGCCGCCGCTACGTCGAGCAGGGGCTGGCCAGGGCGCTCGGCGAGGCCCCGCGCAGCGGCGGCCCCCGGCGCTTTGACGGGGCGGCCCGCGCCGCGCTCACGGCCCTGGCCTGCACGCCGGCCCCATTGGGGCACAGTCGCTGGACCCTGCGCCTGCTGGCCGATAAAGCCGTGGAACTGTGCCTGGTGGAAACCATTTCCCACGAAACGGTGAGCCAGGTGCTTAAAAAAACGAAATACAGCCCCAGCGCCAGCAGCACTGGTGCCTGGGCGAAGTGAACGCCGCTTTTCTGGCCCGCATGGAGGACGTGCTGGCCGTCTACGCGCGGGCCTACG
>NZ_BAABDH010000046.1:0-644 GCF_039539525.1 Hymenobacter algoricola
CCCGTACTTTCCCGTCATCTGCTTCGACGAACGCCCCTGTGTGCTGCACGGCCAGCCCGTCGAGCCGCTTCCGCCCGTGCCGGCGCAGCCCGCGCAGGGGCAGCAGCCGGCCAAAGCCGGCCGTCCCCGGCGGGAAAGCAGCACGTACGTGCGCCAGGGCACGGCCTGCCTACTGGCGGCCTTCGAGCCGGGCACGGGCCAGCGCCTGGTCGAGGTCTCGGCCCGTCGCACGGGCGCTGATTATTGCCGCTTTATGCAGGCCCTGGCGGCCCACTACCCCGAGGCCGCGAAAATCGTGCTGGTCCAGGACAACCTCAACACTCACACCGATGCCGTCTTTTACCAGCACCTGCCCGCCGCCCAGGCCCGCGCGTTGGCGGCCCGCTTCGAGGTTCATTACACGCCCAAAAACGCCTCCTGGCTGAACATGGTCGAACTCGAACTCTCGGCCATTGCCCGCCAGTGCCTGCACCAGCGCATTCCCACGCAGGACGAACTGAGCGCGCACGTTGAGGCCTGTGTGGCGGAACGCAACGCCCGGCGAGCGACCGTCAACTGGCAATTCTCGCTCGATAAGGCGCGGGAGAAACTCACCCGCCACTACCAAAAGGTTTGTTCGAAAAACTCTCCTGACTAAGCACTAG
>NZ_BAABDH010000047.1:0-668 GCF_039539525.1 Hymenobacter algoricola
CCCTTTTGGAACAAGAACCCCTTGGCCTGCCGGAACTGCGCGGTTTCGGCCTGGGCTTGCTCTAAATCAGCCTTCGGCACCCGCGAAAAATGCCCGGTTATGAGCATCGTAAGCAGCACCAACACAACGGGGCCGACCGTAAAGCCGACCGTCGAACGCCAGTTTTCAAACACGTCCAAGGGCACCTGCCGGGGGATGCGCTGCGCCGTGGCCTGCAAGCTGGCTTCGGCCGCTTTCAAGGCCGCTACCCGCTCGTCCAGTGCGGTGGTCATGACCTTTTGCCGGTCGTCCAGGTAGTTAATCAGCTTATAGCCCGTGTCCTGAAACACCTTTGCCTGCTGCTCCACCTTCCCCACGAGCTGCGTGGCCACGGCCTCGCTGTTCACGTTCAGCGTCAGGGGCCGGTCGCGCTCGGCCAGCTTCACTAGGGCCTGCACCTGGTCCTCGGTGGCCGGCAAGGGGCGTTTGTTGTAGGCGCGTAGCTCCTGGGCAATGCGCTCAATCTCGGCCATCAGCGTCGCGACGCCGTTGCCGGGGGTGGGGGGAGTGGGATTCATGGAATAAGGGGTGTTGTTAAACAAATAGGGCAAAACCTCCGACTCAGGATTATAACTGCCTTATTTTCCTGATTAGCGCCCTGTTGGACAATATGTTATCCAGTATGTGGC
>NZ_BAABDH010000048.1:0-670 GCF_039539525.1 Hymenobacter algoricola
CTAGGGCGTGTTCTCAAGAACGTTCGGCATGGCAAAGTCGTAATAGGCTTATTTTCAAGATGAATGCTGACCGTACGTTGCTCACCGATAATCATTGGGCACTGATTGCGCCCCTTTTGCCCGGCCGCGTGGGTCGGCGCGGGGTGGTGGCCAAAGACAACCGGGGCTTTGTCGAAGCCGTGCTGTGGGTGGGGCGCACGGGCCTGCCCTGGCGGGACCTGCCCCCGCACCTGGGCCAGTGGCACCGGGTGTTCGTGCGCTTTAGCCGCTGGCGCACCCGCGGCGTGTGGGCCCAGGTGCTGGCCGCGCTACAGGCCGTGGGCCAAGCCGTGCCCAGTCCACGCCAGCGGCAGGTGCAACTCGATTCGACCACCGTGCGGGCCCACCAGCACGCGGCCGGGGCCCGTAAAAAAAGGGCCGCAGGCCCTGGGGCGTAGCCGGGGCGGCTTTTCCACTAAGTTGCACGTGGCCGGTGACGGGGCCGGCGGCCTGCTAGCCTTTGCCCTGACGGCAGGCCAGGCGGGCGATGCCCCGCAGGCCGCCGACCTGCTCACCCCGCTGCTGGCCCCGGCCCGGCAGGTGTTGGCCGATACGGCCTACGATTCCGACGCCATCCGGGGCCTAATCGCCGAAACCGGCGCGGTGGCCGTCATTCCACCCCGCCCCAACC
>NZ_BAABDH010000049.1:0-704 GCF_039539525.1 Hymenobacter algoricola
CTAGTGCTTAGTCAGGGGAATTAGGCACCCTAATTTTCTGGTAATGTCGGCCGAGTTTGGTGCGGGCTTTTTCGAGGGAAAACTGCCAGTTAACCGTGGCCCGGCGCACATTTCGCTCGGCTACACAAGCCGCGACATGTGCCGTCAGCTCGTCCTGGGTGGGGATGCGCTGGTGCAGGCACTGGCGGGCAATGGCCGAGAGTTCGAGTTCGACCATGTTGAGCCAGGAAGCATTTTTGGGCGTGTAATGGAGCTCGAAGCGCGCGGCCAGGGCCCGGGCCTGCGCGGCGGGCAGGTGCTGGTAAAAAACGGCATCGGTGTGGGTGTTGAGGTTGTCCTGGACCAGCACGATTTTTTCGACCTGCGGGTAAGCGGCGGCCAGTTGTTGCATAAAGTGGCAATAGTCCGCGCCGGTGCGCCGGGCCGAGACCTCCACGAGGCGCTGGCCCGTGCCCGGCTCGAAGGCGGCCAGCAGGCAGGCCGTGCCCTGGCGCACGTAGGTGCTGCTTTCGCGCCGGGGGCGGCCGGGCTTGGCGGGCTGCTCGCCCACGGCGGGTTGGGCCGGCACGGGCGGCAGCGGCTCGACGGGCTGGCCGTGCAACACACACGGCCGCTCGTCAAAACAGACGACGGGAAACAGGGGGTCGTACGGCCGCTCATAGACGGCCAGCACGTCTTCCATCCGGGCCACGAAGGCGGCGTTC
>NZ_BAABDH010000050.1:0-719 GCF_039539525.1 Hymenobacter algoricola
TCGTTGTTTTTCTCCGAAGCCGTGCTCCAGCTCAGCTGGGCATTGGTGCCCGCTACTTTGGCCGTGAACACGCTCAGCTCGACGGGCAGCGGGGCGTTAACGACCGCAATGACCCCCGAGAACTCCGACGTGTTGCCCACGGCCAGGCCGTTGACCGTTGCCGGCACCGTGGCCGTGGCCGTGAGCTTGTTGGCCACCAGGCTGGTAGCCAGCGCCGGGCTGATGGGCAGCGTGAACTGGAAGCGGTTGACACCGGTTTCCGCGCCCTGGTTCAGGCCTGTGCCCGAACCCGTGTCCCCGATCACCCCGGAGTAGCTGGCAAAGCGGCTGTCGCCGTCGTTGACGCCTTCCGTAGCGCTGAACAGGTAGGTAGCGCCTTCGCCGAAGTTAGTCGGGTCAGCGCTGGCTACGAAGAATTCGATCAGGACCCCGGCCCGGGCGTAGCCGGTGACAATCAGGTTGCCGCCGCTGACCTTCGCCTGGGTGAAGACCGGGAAGCTGAGCAGGCTGTTGGCGCCGCTGGCGGCCGTGCGGCCATCGGCGTTCAGCGTCACGGCGTCGCCGTTGACGTTGGTGTTGTTGGCGCTCAGGTCGATGCCCAGGTTGCCGGTCACGCCGTTGCCGTTGTTGTTGCCCGTGTTGTTCTGGGTGAAGCGGTTGCCGCTGGTGCCGCTCATGGCCATGATCCCGTCGCCGGAGTTGCCGGTGATGGTGTTGGC
>NZ_BAABDH010000051.1:0-792 GCF_039539525.1 Hymenobacter algoricola
CAATGCGCCGGGAAAAGGCATCGGTGACCAGGCTCAGGTAGACCGTACCCTGGCGGGTGGGCAAGTAGGTGATGTCGCTGACCCATAACTGGTTTGGGGCCGTGGGCTTGGGCGCATCCTTGACCAGGTTGGGGTGACAATGGAAGCGGTGGTGGGAATCGGTGGTCTTCGTGTAGCTGCGTTTGGGGGCGATGAGCAGTGCCCGTTCGCGCAGCAAGGTGAACAAGGCATCGCGCCCGCAGCGCAGGCCCTGTACGCGCAGCAGCGGGGCGATTTTGTGCCCCAGCTTGCGCGGGCCCAGGCGCGGGAGCTTCGTGCGCACGGCCCGGACCTGGTCCAGGACTTGCTCGGCCCGCGCGGCCTGACAGCCCTGGCGCTGGCGGCGCTGGTAGAGGCCCTGGCGGCTCACGCCGTAAAGCTGGCAGCTGCGTTGCACGCTCACGGTTTTGGCGCTTGCCAGCTTGGAAACGGCCGCTGAAAAGACTTTTTTGGCAGGGGGATGCCGTGGTCCTCCTCCACCACCTGTAGCATCGTGCGCAGCAACAAATTCAGGTCGGCAGCATCCTTTAACTGCTTGCGATGCCCCTTTTTTTGCTCGCGCAGTTCGGTTTCCAACTGCTTGATGCGCTGTTCCGGGGTCGGGTCCACGGCGGGGGCAGTGCCGGGGGAAATGGGCCCGGCCTGCTGAAAAGTTACGAAATGGCTAGCATACCGCCGGCACCAGGTCAGCACCGTGCTCCGGCCCTGAATGCCGTAGCGCCGCTGGGCTTGTTTATAACTCAGTTCCCCGCG
>NZ_BAABDH010000052.1:0-963 GCF_039539525.1 Hymenobacter algoricola
ATTTTTGGGCATGCTAGATGTGAATACGATTACAGACGACCGCCAAATGCGGGCGTTGACGGGCTTGGATTTGGAAGCGTTTTGTGCCTTGGTCGAGCCCTTCGTAACAGGCTGCCAGCAGGAGGCCGATGCGCGTTTTTCGGAGCAGCAGCCCCGCCAGCGGCGGCGCGGGGGCGGGCGTAAAGGGATGCTGGCCAGCCCCGAACAAAAACTTTTGTTCATTCTTTACTATCTGAAAGTGTACCCCACCTTCGACGTGCTGGCCGCCAGCTTTGGCCTGCCTCGCTCCAAAGCCTGCGAACACGCCCACCGCCTGGCCAGGGCGCTGGAGCGCACCTTGCGCACGCGGGGCGTGCTACCGGCCCGCGCCATCGACTCGCTGGCCCAGATGCAGGCCGTCTTTGCCGAGGTGCCCGTGCTGTTGCTCGATGCCACCGAGCGTCCCTTTCACCGGGCGCAGGCCGCCGTGGACCGGGCGGCCGACTACTCGGGCAAAAAAAAGGACTACCCGTAAAAACACGCTCATTGCCGCCCCGGACCGCTACATCCACTACCTGGGCCCCACGACCAGCGGCACGACGCATGATTACCAGATGCTCAAAAACGAGTTTGACGTGAATATGGGCCTGCTCGACTTGTGGCAGGTGCTGGCCGATTTGGGCTACCTGGGCCTGGTCGCCGATTACGACGTAAGTGCCCAGAGCTTGCCCCACCGCAAGCCCCGGCGTAGCAAAAAGAACCCGAATACGGCCCTGACGGAGCGCCAACGCACCGACAATCACGCCCATGCGCGCCGACGGGTCAAGGTCGAACACGCCATCAGCGGAGCCAAGCGTCTGGGCTGCGTCACGCAAGTTTACCGCAACAAATCCGCCTCTTTTAACGACCGAATCATGGCCGTAGCTTGTGGAATCTGGAATTGGCATCTGACTAAAAAGAAAGAGGCTATTTAGGAACAAGTCT
>NZ_BAABDH010000053.1:0-991 GCF_039539525.1 Hymenobacter algoricola
AACGCGTTTCAGCCAGGGCTAGGTAGTCCGCTTTGGTCATCATCACAAGGGGGCAATGGTCTCCTTCAAAGATAGCAGCCCCAAGCGAAGTTTTGAATTACACCCTAGACAACCTGCCCGAACTGGCCGAACAGTTCCAGACTTTTTTGAGCAAAGAGCACGTGCTGAACGGCAAAGCCCGGTACGCCGCAGAAAGCTACTTGATGCTTTCCAAGAAGGAGCGCATCATGAAGGATGTGCTACCCGAGGCGGAAAAAGCCATTACGCTGCCGCCTTACCCAGCCTTACCGGATGCTCTGGTGGCATTTCTGGCCGAAAAGAACCTCATCATAACCAAGCAGGAGGCAGTAGCCTTTCTAGCCGGCGACAAGACTAAGCCCGCTTATAGCCCGCCAACGTTAGTAGCCGCCCGCTTTCCAATAATGACGCCGGCTGACGTAGGGACAATAGTAGGAGTTGAAGAAAATCAGCAACCAATATTTCAGCTTCATTTATATAGAAGCAAAGTATTAGCCACCGCTCAATGGGATGATGAGAAGCGAGAAAACCTAGTTGTAGCTGCTGGCTCTACTGCTGCACTTGTAGCTACTGATAGCTTGCACAAAGGGTATCGTGCATTGCGCGACGAGTTGATCAAAAAGAATATCTTAGAGCAGAAAGGAGACCTTTTTTGTTTTAGCCAATCTTATGCTTTCAGCAATGCAACACAAGCAGCAGCAGTGATCTGCGGCTATCCGGCAAATGGACGCACTTTCTGGAAAGACTCACAAGGAATAATTCTTGGCGAGTATGCCAAGTAAGCGCGAAGCCGAGGCTGTTGAAAGTGAGAACCTATGGGTGTAATTCAAAACTACGCGTTGGGTTGGTAACTTAGGGTCTGGTCTAATCTACTTGCCCCATGACGAAAGAAGCCTACCTGGCGCTAGCCGCCGCCCAGTATGAGGAGTTGCGTGCCTTGGGCCAAGAGCCGGATTTTTACACACTGGAGGAG
>NZ_BAABDH010000054.1:0-1010 GCF_039539525.1 Hymenobacter algoricola
CCTACTCGCCCGACTTCACCCCCATCGAACAGGCCTGGAGCAAGCTTAAAACCAAGCTGCGCGCCAGCGCGGCCCGCTCCTACGACGCGCTGAAAGAGGGACTGCGAGAGGCCATCGACTGGATTACCAGCCAGGATGCCAAAAACTGGTTCGACCACTGCGGCTACCACACCCAGCCCGCTTGACCACTGGCCGCACCGTTCACGAATCCGCTATAGCTGCAAAATATTTGCCGGCCCAATAGACCTTTTAGTATAAATCGAGTAGATTAATTCGTTTGTTTGATGCGACTCACTCTAAACTTTACTGATCATAGACCATGAAATTTTTGATAACACCAATAATATTGACTGCTTTCTACGCACATAATTCAAAACTCGAAAAGTGGAAGCGAACAAGCAGTCAACAAGATCCTTCGGGTAATCATACAGCAACAACTAAGTCACGAACAAAGCTAATAGTAGGCGAAACCTACTATGTAAATGCTAATTTTTTGAATATGAGATATAAACCGGTCGCAAAAGGTCCGGTTGTGCAACAGTTTGGCCGGAACGCCACACTAACCGTAATTGAGATTGTTAAAAATAATTGGGCCCTAGTTCGGTATAATAATGAAGATGTTAGCGTAGGTGGTTATGTATCAAAGTGGTATCTGTCAGAAAAAAAACACCATGAGTAGTAAAATATTTATTATGGGCAAGGATCTTTTCCAGCTGGGTAACGTAGCACTACTGTTCCATCCGCAGGATTCGTGGTGTGGGTAGGATCCCCTGTTATAGCGGTTTCGTGAACCATATATTCTTTTTCAGGCTATCTGGACGTGGTAGCCACAGTGGTCAAACCAGTGTTGGGCAGGGTGTAATTCAAAACTACGCGTTGGGTTGGTAACTTAGGGTCTGGTCTACTCTACTTGCCCCATGACGAAAGAAGCCTACCTGGCGCTAGCCGCCGCCCAGTATGAGGAGTTGCGTGCCTTGGGCCAAGAGCCGGATTTTTACACACTGGAGGAG
>NZ_BAABDH010000055.1:0-1028 GCF_039539525.1 Hymenobacter algoricola
TAGAGCAGATTCATGACCGCTGTACATGATAGCCACAGTGGTTGAACCAAGCTTTGGCATCGGTGCTGGTAATCCATTGCACGGCCGCGTGAATGGCTTCCAGCAAGGCTTGCAGCGTGCGCGCCTGGGCTTGGCGCAGCCCGGTCTTGAGCTTGCTCCAGGCCTGCTCGACGGGCGAGAAGTCCGGGGAGTAGGGCGGCAGAAACAGGACCTCTACGCCGCGGGCACCTAGCCACTGGGCCAGTCCGCCGAGGTGGTGCACCGGCAGGTTATCGAGTACCAGCACGTCGCCGCGCCGCAGTTGCGGGCCCAGGATCCGTCCCACGTACAAGGCGAAGCTGCGCTGGTTGAGCGCTCCGTCCAGCACCTGCACGGCTTTCAAGCCGCCTACGCCCAGCGCCCCGATCAGGGTGCAGTTGCGCCCGCGCCGCAGTGGGGCAGCCCCCGTGACGCGCTGCCCGCCCGGGGCCCGCCCGCAGCGCCGACAATAGTCCAGGCGCAGGCCCGTCTCGTCGAGAAAGTAAAACCGGTGCACGTCCGTGCGCGTGACTACCTGCTCGACGTGCTGGCAGCGCAACGCGCGGACGCGCTCCGTGTCCCGTTCAGTGGCGTGCAGACTTTTTTTTGCGCCGCCACCCGTGCTCGTTCAGCACGCGCCAGACTACGCCCAGGCACACGCGCCGGCCCGTGTGGGCCAGCAGCGCATCGCGCAACTCCGCCAGCGTGGCGTCCGGCTGCGCGGCGAGCTGGGCCACCACCCAGCGTTGCGCCGCCGCGTCCAGGCTGCGCGGCGGCCCGCCCCGCCCCGGCGGCTTGGCCGCCACCGAATTGGTCTGGCGCTGGCGGCGCAGGAGCTTGGCCACGAATGAGCAGCTAACCCCAAACTGGGCCGCTACCGCGTACTGCCGTCGCCCCGGCTGCTGGCAAGCAGCGGCGATTTTCTCACGTAAGTCCAAGGAATAGGCGCGCATGTACTAGCTTACGAACCCGCCCCGGAAAGGTGTACGCCAGTTATGAAACTGCTATAA
>NZ_BAABDH010000056.1:0-1161 GCF_039539525.1 Hymenobacter algoricola
CGGGTGTAATTCAAAACTACGCGGTTGATTTTTTAAACAGGTCGGTAAGCAAGTGCATTTGTGGACTTTTCAGGGCCGAGCGTAAGCGTACGAGGCGGTCGAGCCCGCCATTGGACCAGCGCTGGCCGCTTCGTTTGAGGCGGACCTGTAGCAGGGTGCGGTGGGCGGCCTCGACCGGTCCGCTGCCGCAGAGCAGTCCGCGTTGGCGGAACAGGTCGTAACGCAGGCGGGTGCGATTGGTGCGCAGGTAGTGGCCGAGTTGCGCGGCCAGCGGGGCCGGCAGCCCGGGCAAAGCCGCCACCGCCTGTTCCACGGCCGGGCTTTGTCCGGCCCAGAGCCGGGCATATTGCGCCGGCAGCCAGGTAGGGGGCGCATCGGCGGCCTGGGCGGCGGCGGCGAGCTTTTCGGCCACGTGATAGAAGTCCAAAATGTGCGTGGCGTGAGGATAAGCGTCTTTTAGCCAGTGGTGAATCCACTGCGCCCCGTCGGTGACGAAAACCTGGTCGGCTTGTGCGTCGGGCGGTAGTACGCGCTCAAAGCGTTGGGTAAAGGCGGCGTAGGCACCCCGCTGGGCCACGTACTGGGACGGCCCGGTCTGCTCGGCCGGGGCAGTATGCTGGAAGATGCGGCCGACCTTCACTTCCTGCCAGCCCGTGTCGGTGAAGAGCATCGAGCCATCGACCATGCCGTAGACCGGCCCCGGGCCGGCGCTTACCGGCGGACAGGGCGCATCGAGGGCGGCGGCGGGCAGGGCCTGGGCCGCCGCCTGGGTGCGGCGGTAGACCTGGGTCGTGCTCACGCGGATACCCAGCAGGGATTCGACCAGCGGCGGCACGTGGGCAAAGACGTGGTCGGCCGCCAGCAGGACCAGCTTGGCCTGCAGGTAGGGGCTGGTCCGCGAGCCCAGCACCGGGGCGCTGAACGGATTGGCTTTAGCGATGGCTACGCGCCCGAACCGGGTCTGGACGCTGTTTTTTTTTGCTTGTTGGCGGGCACCGGCCCCAGCGTCTGTTCGAGCACCGAACGCCCCAGCGCCGTCCACAACTGGTCAAACTTCTCCTCCAGTGTGTAAAAATCCGGCTCTTGGCCCAAGGCACGCAACTCCTCATACTGGGCGGCGGCTAGCGCCAGGTAGGCTTCTTTCGTCATGGGGCAAGTAGA
>NZ_BAABDH010000057.1:0-1216 GCF_039539525.1 Hymenobacter algoricola
TGTAAGCTCCCCCTTAAAGTGAGCCAGTCAAAAGTAGAGGTCAGGCAGCTTGGCGAAACTCGATGGGGGTTAAGAAGTTGAGGGCCTCATGGGGCCGCAGATGATTATAGTCGTACTGCCAGCTCAGGCACTGTTCGCGCACTTGGCGCAGGCTGGTAAAGAGGTAGGCGTTGAGCAGCTCGCGGCGAAACGAGCCGTTAAAGCGTTCAATGTAGGCGTTTTGCGTCGGACTCGCTGGTTGAATCCAGTGCAAGTCAATCCCCTGGCCCTGGCACCAGGTCTGGAGTACCTGGCTGATAAGTTCGGGGCCGTTGTCGACCCGGATGCGGGCCGGGCTGCCGTGGCGGCTCACCAGCGTGGTGAGCAAGGCGACGACCCGCGTAGCGGGCAGTGAAAAATCCACCTCGATGCCGAGCACTTCCCGGTTCCAGTCCTCGACCACGTTCAGGGTCCGGAAGCGGCGACCATCGGTCAGCGCATCGCTCATAAAGTCCAGCGACCAGCACACGTTGGGCTGCGCAGGTACTTCCAGGGGCCGTTTTATCCGCTCGGGCAGGCGTTTCTTTTTCCGTCGCTTGCCCAATTGCAAGCGCATGAGCTGATAAATACGCCATAAGCGCTTGTGATTGACCACAATCCGTAGTTTGCGCAGGCGGTAATAATATTTCCAAAAGCCCCAGCCGCCATGCCGCTTCACCAGCGCCCGCAGCCGGGTAACGAGTTCGGCATCGGCGGGTTGGAGCCCCCCACGGCCCCCGCCCGGTGGCGGGGCGTAGCTGTTGCGGGCCAGGCCCACGAGTGCACACGCCTGGCGCTGGCTGAGCCCCCGCCCACAGGCGTAATGGGCCACCGCGCGCCGGGCCGTGGGGGTGACTACTTTTTTCGCAGCACCTCCTTAATGACCTGGTGTTCCAGACTCAGCTCGGCGTACAGCTGTTTGAGGCGACGATTTTCGTCCTCCAGGTGCTTGAGACGCTGCAACTCGCTCACGCTCATGCCCCCAAACTTGCTTTTCCACGCGTAAAAGGTGGGCTCACTAATGCCGTGCTCCCGGCAAATCTGAACCACCGTCTGGCCCTGGTCCTGTTGGCGCAAAATACCCAGTATCTGGGCTTCGCTGAATCGGCTTTTTTTCATAAACAGTCAAAAATAGAAGAAGTGAAAAGTTACTACTTCTCTCTACTTTTGACTGGCTCACTTAATGGGGAAGGCTACA
>NZ_BAABDH010000058.1:0-1225 GCF_039539525.1 Hymenobacter algoricola
ACTCCCCAAAAACTGGACAGTTTAGACGGGGTTTGTTAAGCAAATTGATGGCGGGTTGAAGGTAGGGATTTGAGCGAAAACTTGTGCGGGTGTTTGGCCCTTCAGAGCTTGGTGGGGACGATGGTGATTGTAATAGGTGAAGTAGGCGTGCAACTGCTGGTAGAGGTGCTGGCCGTCGGTGGCGGGGTTGAGATAGACGCATTCCCATTTGACTGAGCGCCACAGGCGCTCGATGAAGGCATTGTCGGTGGCGCGACCGCGGCCGTCTCGGCTGATGCGAGAGCCGGCTTGCAGCAAGGCCTGCTCAAAGGGCTGGCTGGTAAACTGGCTGCCCTGGTCGGAGTTGAAGATGTAGGGGGCCGGGTGCTGGGCCAGTGCCGTGTGCAGGGCCGTGAGGCAGAAGCCCACGTCGAGTGTATTCGACAGCTCCCAACTGAGCACGTAGCGGGCGTGCCAGTCGAGCACGGCCACCAGGTAGAGGAAGCCCTTGGCCATGGGGATGTAGGTAATGTCGGTGCTCCACACCTCATTCGGGGCGGTGGCCGGCCGGTCCCGCAGTAGGTACGGATAGCGCGTGATGCCCTGCCCAGGCACCGATAAGCGTGGTTTGGGGTAGACCGGCTCGTGGCCCATCAGGCGCACTAGGCGACGTACCCGCTTCTCATTGACGGCGTGGCCGGCCAGGCGCAGGTGGTCCCGCAGGCCGAGCACGCCCTTGAAGTTGTGCCAGGTAAATTCCTCGTCCAACAGGCGCATCAACCGCAAATTCTCGGCGCTTTCGCCCCGGGGTTGATAGTAGTAGCTGCTGCGGGCCAGCCCCAGGGCCTGGCAGCGGGCCTGCACCGAGCCTTCCGCGCTGGCCTGCACCAGGGCGCGTTGCTGGGCTACGCACATGGCGGCAGCGTTTTTTTTAGCAGCTGGTTTTCCATTTGCAACCGGCCGATGGCGGCGTAGAGCGGCTCGACGTCTGGCGCGGCGGCCGCCGGGCCGGGCTCGACGAAGACGTGCACCGCCTGCTGGCGCAACTGCGTCTTCCAGCGGCTGATTTGTTCCACCGATAACTGGTAGCGCGTGGCCAACTCGGCCAGCGGGTGCCGCTCGGTCAGAGCGGCTAAGGCCACTTCTGCTTTAAACTCAGCAGTGAAGCGGCGACGGGTACGTTTCGGGTTCATGGCATTGACTAAGATAGCCGCCATAAACTGTCCAAACTTTGGGGAGTACTACA
>NZ_BAABDH010000059.1:0-1232 GCF_039539525.1 Hymenobacter algoricola
CGGGTGCAATTCAAATCTTCGCTTGGTTGTTTTTGAGCAGTTGGGTGACGAGGTCAAACTTACGGCTTTTGTAGGCTACGCGCAGGCGCAGCAGGTGGTCGCAGCCGTGGTTAGCCCAGCGTTGGCCGGAGCGTTTCATGCGTACTTGCAGCACACTGCGGTGCGCGGCCTCAATCGGGCCGCTGCTGATGAGCAGGCCGTCGGCCTGATAGGAGCCATAGCGCATGCGGTAGTGATTGGCCCGCAGGTAGCTTCCCAGGCACTGCCGGTCCGCCGCGGGTAGCTGCCGCAGCCCGGCCACGTGGGCTTCGACCCGTTCGCTCTCGTCGCAAAGCAGGTGCTGCTGTTGCCGGGCCAGCCAGGTGTCGCCTTGCGGCAGTTGGCGGGCCACGGCGGCCAGTTTCTCGACCACGTGGTAGTAGTCGAGGATGTGGGTGGCGTCAGGGTAACTTGTAGAGAGCCACTGACCAATCCAGGCAGCCCCGTCCGTGATAAAGACCTTTCGCACCGGGCTGTCGGGCGGCAACAGCCGCTCAAAGTGGGGCGTGAAACCGCTATAATGGCCTCGATGGGCCACGTATTCAGAAGCATGTGGCCCGGCGGGTCCGTCGGCGGGTCCGTCGGCGAACACGCGGCCGAGTTTAGTTTCCTGCCACCCCTGGTCGGTGAAGAGCATACTGCCGTCCACCATCCCATAAACCAGGCCCGGGGCCTGCGCTTGCTGCCCGGCCAGTGCGGGCGAGGGCGTACTCAGGTGCTGCTCGTCGAGCGCATCGGCGATGCGCTGGCACTGCCGGTACGCCTGGCTCTGGTTGACGCGCAGGCCCAGCAACTGCTCGACCAACTCGGGCACCTGGCCAAAAACGGTCAACGTGCTGAGCAAGGCCAACTTCTCCTGCAGGTAGGGGCTGGTGCGGCTGCCGAGCACGGGCCGGCTGAAGGCGTGGCTAACGGCTACTTCAATCTTGCCGTAGCGGCTGCGGATACCGTTTTTTTTCGCTTGTCAGCCGGCACCGGCCCGACCGTCTGCTCCAGCACCTGCCGGCCCAATCCGGTCCAGACCTGGTCAAATTCTTTCTCAAACGTGTAGAAGTCGGCGTGGCGCTCTAAGGCGCAGAGCGCCTCGAAACGCGTTTCAGCCAGGGCTAGGTAGTCCGCTTTGGTCATCATCACAAGGGGGCAATGGTCTCCTTCAAAGATAGCAGCCCCAAGCGAAGTTTTGAATTACACCC
>NZ_BAABDH010000060.1:0-1242 GCF_039539525.1 Hymenobacter algoricola
TGAGGTGGTCTAGCTAGGCCGCACAGAGTTGGGACGTGGTTTGAAATTGGGTTTCGAAGTGATTGGGGGCAAGATAGCCGAGGGCCGAATGCCGGCGCTCGGCGTTGTAATAGGCGAGATAATGGCTGATTTCCAGCCGCGCTTCCGTGAGATTGCGGAAGCTGCCGCCGTCGAGCAGTTCGGTTTTGAGTCGACTCCAAAAGGATTCGGCGTGGGCATTATCGTAGCAATTTCCTCGGCGGCTCATGCTTTGCACCGCCTCGTGGCGCGCCACTAAGGCCTTAAAGTTGGTAGCGGCGTACTGGCTGCCCTGGTCGGAATGGACCACCAGCCCAGTTGCTGGCTGACGCACGGACAGGGCGCGGCGGAGCGCCTCGCTGACCAGGTCTTCGGGCATGGATTCGCGTACGTCCCAGCCGACCACCTTGCGCGAGTAGCGGTCCAGCCAGGTGGCCAGGTACAGCCAACCGCCGCCCTGTTTAGGCAGGTAGGTGATGTCGCCCACCCAAACCTGATTCGGGGCGGTGGGGGCTGGCTGGCCCAGCAAGCGGTTGGGAGCCGCCCGCACGTTGGGGTCGGAGTCGGTGGTGCGGGGCACAAATGAGCGGGGCTGCTGGGCGCGCAGACCGGCGGCGGCCAGCGTCCGTCGAATGCGCCAGCGGCCCACCAAGTGGCCTTGGGCCTGCAGTTCGGCCCGCAACCGACGGGTGCCATAGCGGGCGGAATGCCACTTAAATTCTGTCCGGACAGCTACTTGCCAAGCTGGTTCCGGGGCGGGCAGCTGGCGCCGCTGCCACGCGTAGTAGGCGCTGGGGGCCACGTGTAACGCGTAGCAGAGCTGGCGCACCGGCACCTGGGCCTGGCGCTGGGCGATGTGCTGGTAGGCGCTCACCGGATCGGCTGGCCGAAGATGACCAAGGCTTTTTTTAAAATGTCGAGCTCCTGTTCGGTCCGCTTCAAACGGGCCCGCAGGGCGCGCACTTCCGGGTCACGCGCCACCTCGACACTGCCTACTTCGGCCACAAGCTGCGCTTGCTGCCAACGGTAGAGCAACTTGGGGCTGATGCCCAGTTGCTGCGCCGCCGCCTGCGTGCTCCGGCTTTCGGTTGCCAAGCGCAACGCCTCGGCTTTGAATGCATCGTCGTATTTGCGCCGCTTATCCGGCATAGTCTTGCTCTTTTTTGCGGTCATGACTCAGGAAATATACGTCCTGTTTCTGTGCGCCTCGACTAGACCACCTCA
>NZ_BAABDH010000061.1:0-1412 GCF_039539525.1 Hymenobacter algoricola
CAGGCCGCCGCCACGCGGGTGCGTAAATCAAGCGAATAGGGATTCATCTTACTGGCTACGGCTATCCGCCAAATAGGGATGAACTGTTCACGAATCCGCTATATAAGATCCTCTGCTACAATCATATTAATATATCCTTCCTCAGGATCTCGTTGGTTAAATTCATCATAAGCATAAAGCCCTTCCGGATCAGAATAATTTATAGGATTATTCCAAGAGAACTGATATGGCGAAAATTCTACTTGCGTCACATCATCCGCTAATGCATCCACCATATGCCAGCGTCCAAGTTGCGGATCATAAAACCGTGCTCCTTGATGGTTCCAGTTTAGACCGAAGTCTTCCTGCATCTCTTGCCCGTTGAACTGAAACTTGGTATCCTGTCCCGAGCTTGATTCAATGCCTACTAGATTTAGTCCGAAAGGATCATAATGATTTTCCTGTACCAAGTATGGATCAACTGTGCGTAGTTCTAAGTCATCGAAGTAAGCCGGCGTGTCACTTTCATTGATAAGGCTTACTTTAACATAACCAGCACTGTCAGCAGTCATCCCTACTGCCAGATGTTGCCATTCGTCATCCGCAGTCGCGCGCAGCTGTTGAACTCGCGTTGCTACTAACTGACTGTCTTGGGTATATAACTCATAGCGCAAGTAAGTTTGAGGGATGCTTTTTGATCGTACTTGATGGCCCAGCTTAAATAGCTGCGGCGTAATAGCCAGTGATATGCCCAAGAACGGTATTCCTCGTCGCGTTGTACGTTGTTTCTTCTCAGATATAAGTGAAGGACCAACTCCATTCGCGGCATTAGCGCCCACGGCTATTGCTCCCCCTTGTAGTACCCCAAGTGGCTTTTGGCGGTCATAACGTCCATAAGCTTCGGCATACACACTGTCACCGGCTTGTACTGTCCAGGTAATACTAGGACCCTCACGCCGACCTTCTTTTTTACTCAGGCGTGCTACATAGTTACCGCTGCGCGCATGAATGGCGTCCTGTTGGCGAGTCTCATCTATATGCTGGAATGTTTGCTCTTCTTTCTCAGAATTAGCGGGTTCCATTCCAGCCATCATCCGCTGCTGGCCATTGTCCGATTGATCTCGGAACGCAAAGCGCAGATTCCCAAGATGGTCTTTAATATGATACTCAAACTTCCAGTTCCACCTGCTGCCAGCAGGGTTACGTAACACACGTCCCTCTGATAGTGGCCCTGATACTGCTTGGGTTAGCTGTGTTGTTGGGTCCGTTTGAAAAATATACCCATCCACATATTGCGTTACAACTGGTAGCTTACCAGGTGACTCTATTGTCTTATAGCAGTTTCATAACTGGCGTACACCTTTCCGGGGCGGGTTCGTAAGCTAGTACATGCGCGCCTATTCCTTGGACTTACGTGAGAAAATCGCCGCTGC
>NZ_BAABDH010000062.1:0-1584 GCF_039539525.1 Hymenobacter algoricola
CGACTGGATTACCAGCCAGGATGCCAAAAACTGGTTCGACCACTGCGGCTACCATACACAGACCACTTAACCACTGGCCACACCGTTCACGAATCCGCTATAACAATATATGGAGATAAAGCGAAGGATATAGCGCAACAGGGAAATGACTTCCAGGATCAGTATGATATGTTTGCGGCTTTTCAAGAAACACTGAAGCAAGTAGGCACAGGGCAAGATTATAAGCCATTGCCTGACCATAGGGCATTGCAAGAGCAGTTGAGTAACACAAATACTACACTTGATGCTGTTGGTGCTGGACTTGGCACGCATACAGAGATACAGGACTTGGTCGTAAAATCAACTTCTAAAGCCAAAAATATAACTTTACTACAGGAAGCTAGAGTATTGGGTATAACTGGCACTAAAATGCTTGGCGCAGCTAAAGTCCTTGGAAATGCAGGAGCCGTGATTGGTATAGGAGTCACCGTATCACGTGCAGCAATCTACTATAATGATGGTGGGAAAGATAGCACTGTAGCAATCAAAGCACTGGCTGATGTAACTATGGCAGCAGTTGGCTTTATGGGACCAGTCGGTTTTGTTCTCAGTACCACCTACTTCTTGGTCGATGCGGGCGGTGGATTCGGGACATACGGTCAAATCAAATAAATCAGTAAATGAAAAATAGCATCTTAGCATACATTTATTATAGAATGTATCGTTTTCAAATAGCCGTTGGCAATGGATCTGTAGCAGTGCCTATGGCTTCATTGTTAATGATATTTATGCTTTATATAAATACTGCATCTATTATAGTTTCACTATTGGCCCTAATTGAAGTTGCAATTTCCAGTGAATTACTGACTTATGCGTTTATTATCATTGGCGCAGTAATCATACTTGCTGTTTATGCATTATCGATACATAATAAGAATTATAAATTTATTATAAAAAGATTTAAAAACGAAGATACTACAACAGATAAAAAAGGCAATATGTTTGTTGTCATTTACATAATATTTTCAATAGCATTTATGGGTTTAAGTTTTTACTTAATACTTGCAAAGAACAATAATATGCTTTAGTATAATTTTATTGATGGAGGATAAAAACAACACAAGGCATAAGAATAAAGTTCCTAGCTACGAGTTGGTTTTATCAAGAGCTACAAATTTGCAAAGCCTAAAAAATTTGACAATAATTTTAAGTAATCAACATGAAAGGACTGGATAAAACTTTAAAAAATTTAGTTGTTATAATGTCATTGGCTATTGCCTATTTGCCTGCATTGTGTGTAGCGCAAACGTTCTACGGCCAAGAAGAGGCACAAAGAGGTATATATAATACTTCAAATGGAAACAGCCCTGCACTTGCTAATACAGGAGTGCCAAATATTGGCGTTTCGCTCTACAACGAATTTCCCGTTTCCCTCTCTTACAATGTACAATGCTTCTGGAATAAAGCCAGATCAGATGTCTACGGAAGTAGGATTGGGATGGGGGTGTAATTCAAAACTTCGCTTGGGGCTGCTATCTTTGAAGGAGACCATTGCCCCCTTGTGATGATGACCAAAGCGGACTACCTAGCCCTGGCTGAAACGCG
>NZ_BAABDH010000063.1:0-1609 GCF_039539525.1 Hymenobacter algoricola
AAAACGCTTCCAAATCCAAGCCCGTCAACGCCCGCATTTGGCGGTCGTCTGTAATCGTATTCACATCTAGCATGCCCAAAAATACTATTTGGGAACAACTCTAAAGCGTATTGCCGTCGACCATGCGAATCTTATCCAGCGACACGATGAAGGACTTGTGCACCCGCAGAAACGGCGGCTGGGGCAGCGTCTCGGCCAGCTCTTTGAGCGTCTGGTAGGTGACCACGCGTTGCGTCGGCAACTGGATGGACACGTAGTTGCTCAGCCCCTCGATGTAGAGTATGTCGGCGTAGTTGACGCGCAGGAACTTGTTTTTGCTCTCGCCCTTCACGAACATATGGCCGGTAGCAGCCGATGTCGCTGCCGGAAGGGGGGCGGCGACCTGAATTGGCGGAACGACCGGCGCGGATACGGCCGGCACGAGCCGCAGCGCCAGCGCCTTTTGGGCGGCTTTGAAGAAGCGTTCGAAGGAAATAGGCTTAAGCAGGTAGTCCACCACGTCATTTTCGTAGCCTTCGAGGGCATATTCGGGGTAAGCAGTGGTCAGGATGACCTTACACTTGTTGCCGGCCAGCTTGAGGAATTGCAGGCCGGTGAGCTTGGGCATCTGGATATCCAGAAACACCAAATCGACCTGGCCCTGTTGCACCAGGGTCAGCGCCTCAATGGGATTGGTGGTGGTGCCCACCAGCGTGAGGAAGGGCAACTGGCCGATGTAGTCGGCCAGGATGAGCAGGGCCGGGGCTTCATCATCGACAGCGAGGCAGCGAATCATGGGCAGAGTAGGAAGCGTTTGAAATCAAAGAACGGCATACTGCGCTCGCTGTGCGCTGCATGCCGTTTAGTTACCCCACGAGCCGCAGCAACGTGGTAAATTGCCCCTTCGCTGTTCCCACCTGCAGCGTGTGGTGCTCCGGGTACAGCAGTTCCAGCCGCCGGCGCAGGTTGGGCAGGCCGATGCCGGTGGTGGCATCTTTGTTCGCATTGCTGCGCTGGTTTTCGACTTCAAACTGCACTTGGTTGCCGTCGACGTATAGGCGAATGTGAACCGGGTTTTTGGGGTCGTCGAGCACGCCGTGCTTGATGGCGTTCTCCACGAAGGGAATGAGCACCAGCGGGGCCACCCGACGACCGACTGGCTCACCGGTCAAGGTGAATTGGACGTGGAAGCTACCGGGGAAGCGCAGCCGGTAGAGGTCAAGGTAGTTATGTAAGTACTCGATTTCCTTTTCCAGGTCAACCTGGCCGTCGGGCGTGTCGTGCAGCATGTAGCGCATCAGCTCCGAGAGTTTCAGGATGGCGTTGGCCACGGGTTTGGCCACCGGGTAGGCCATGCTGAAGAGCATGTTGAGCGTGTTGTAGAGGAAATGCGGGTTGATTTGGGTTTTGAGGAAGGCCACTTCGGCAGCCCGCTTTTCGGCGCGGAGCTGGTGGTTTTCGCGCTCGTGGCGTAGGGTTGCCAGCGCCGCCCATATGGCTGCGCTGACGACAATCACAGGGATAGCAAGGGGCTTAGGAAGCAGAAGTCAAGAGAATGGGCGTAACTTACTGTTATGCAGCCTGCTAACCGCTACTATAAGTGCAGCAAAATTTCGACCCTTAAATTCCG
>NZ_BAABDH010000064.1:0-1699 GCF_039539525.1 Hymenobacter algoricola
ACAGGCCGCCGCCACGCGGGTGCGTAAATCAAGCGAATAGGGATTCATCTTACTGGCTACGGCTATCCGCCAAATAGGGATGAACTGTTCACGAATCCGCTATATCTTGTACATTTGTTTTTCAATCAGCAGCGGTTCCGGGCAGACTTTTTTCAAATACCATGCCTGCACAAAGCCCTGTTCGTTACCTTAACTAACATCCCAACAACAAACGAGCAGCGCCACCTGAATCAGGGGGCGCTGCTCGTTTCCTGGAGCTTCGCTAAAATATTGATCCGTATCCTTCGCAGCCACAGCACCAAGCCAGCATGAAGGTCTTTTCTTCCTCGTGCTGCTGATGCCCGGCGGCCGGCTTCGGCAAATGGCTTGACGGAGCCGGAGTACCCCGCCCCAGCCCAGGGCCCGCCCGCTGAGTTCCCCTACTGATGGGGCATAGTGCTGCCCCGGGGACGCTAGAATTTTCCCGAGATGCCGACGCGGACTAGCCCGTTGTAGCCAACGCCTACTTCCGTGAAGCCACCTATGGCCTGCCCTACTCGGACGCCCACCGCGGTGAGCTGCCAGGCCAGCCGGGCCCTTCGGTCATCGGCGTTTTCGAAAGTAGCATGCTCCAGGCTGACGCCCACGCCCAGGCCGGAATAGACCTGGTACTTCTGGCCACGCACGTACGTAAAGTCAATGCGCGGCAGCAGCGTCGTGTAGTGGTGGATGGTTTCGCCCTGGTTGAAAATAAAACCCGAAGAGTACGTATTCGTCACTTTCGTGTAGTGTACTTCCGCGCCCAAGGCAACTGTCTTGCCAAGAAAGTACCGGTAGCCGAAGCCGACCGGCCCCACCACATCAGGTCTGACAGTTGAGCCAAAAAATATCAAGAAGATTTCGGGTCCGATGCCCTGCACTGGCATCAGTCCATAGCTGGCATACGCCTCGTGCCGGTACGGCTGCGCGTGGGAGCCGGCCGCAGAAGTGAGCAGCAGAAGGATAAACAGCTGTCCGGCTCGGCAATAAGGATTCATCTTCTCGGGCTTACGGTCAACTCTCTCTGCAGCTGGCGGGTGGCTGCAACCCCAGCGGCGCCCGGACAGAAACCTCCCGGTCTTTCTTTGCGCATCTGGCAACCAATAATTGAATATATATAATTAATAATTAAAATTATTATACAATACAGCAACAATGCGCATAACTGCTCCACGCCGCTTCGGTTGGGCTACCGGTTTGCCTAACTAGAAAAAGCCTTGACCATCCCCTGAAGCAACCCGCGCAACCGCCCACTGCGGCAAACGAAGCGCCGGAAAAAACCATGCGCTTCGCTGTTCCGGTAGCCTAGAAGATGGAGGCATACCCTTCGCAGCCGCAGCACCAGGCTAGCATGAAGGTTTTTTTCTTCCTCGTGCTGCTGGTTTTCCCGCTCCTCATCCACCGCGGGAGCGGGGGCGGCCGTGGGGCGGGGCGCCGCTGGGGCGGGAGCTTCCAACGGGATAGGCCGGGAAGCCGGCGTTACGGACGAAACCGGAGTCGCTTTCATGGCCGTAGGAGGTTGGTTGCTACCTAAATATACGGCTTCAGGGCGAAAGGCCGGCAGTGTGCTTCCAGCCTAGTGCTTAGTCAGGGGAATTAGGCACCCTAATTTTCTGGTAATGTCGGCCGAGTTTGGTGCGGGCTTTTTCGAGGGAAAACTGCCAGTTAACCGTGGCCCGGC
>NZ_BAABDH010000065.1:0-1837 GCF_039539525.1 Hymenobacter algoricola
CAGGCCGCCGCCACGCGGGTGCGTAAATCAAGCGAATAGGGATTCATCTTACTGGCTACGGCTATCCGCCAAATAGGGATGAACTGTTCACGAATCCGCTATAGCAGCCGCAGGTTTTGCGCCGCGATGGCTAACCCATATTCCCCACACCAGAACATGAGGCAATAGGGCTCGCGCAATAAGTATTATGTGGCGGGCGCGTACCCGTGCTGTGTTGTAACGTGCCTCCTTCAGCAAAGAGGCAAGGGCATCAATACTGCCAAAGCCAAACTTCCTGTACGAATAGATAGGTGACGAGTAAAGCATGTGCATAGCCATTGGCTTCAAGTACCTCAACGTTAGGAAGAAACTGCTCACAGTTCGACAGGTAAGAATTTATTCAAACATTTATAAGAAAAATAAGTTTCCATATGACGAAACCTTGTTGTAGCTTTGTCGCCTTACCCACCTTTCAAGCGGAAAAAATGAGGACACTGAGTGATAAAGTCTGTGTTGACGCCGACGAGTTTAAACAAGAAGCCCTTGAGCTTTATAAGTGGTCTTCTGAATACGATTTCGAGTGGATGTACCTTAATGGTAGTAAATCAGGTAACGTCTGCATGTTTTTCCTGAAACCAAACAGGTCTGGTACAGGTGTTAATAAAAAGAGAATCAAGCTGTTTGGGGAAAATGCTGAAAGCACCGAAGGGGGTTTACGTAGTCTAAACCGCATGATTGCTATCGACGACTTTCTGAATAATTCAGAAAGTAGCAACGCGTAGTGTGATGAAAATTTGCATTCGACGTTGGGGTAGGGTAGGGCACGCGTCTATGGCAAACCCTACGTTTGTAGGCTCTCCGCTTGTGCGAGAGAAGCGCCGTGACAGCTGCTTTCATGAACGAGACAAGCCTGCTTGCTCTCTTGCCCGTTTCTGGCTTTGCCTAAGTTCAAACAGGCTTATGGAGAACAACCCGTCTCTCCAAACTTAATGGTCACTGGGCAGAATATAAGGCTATTCGCCGTTTTGCGTTAACGACCAATTCCGTATTCTTTGAGCCTCGGGTCTTGAGTGACTCTACCTTAAGTATTGAGTTGCTCGATGAGGGGGAAGGCGACGTCGTTGTACTGTTGACGAGGGGGCAGCAGGCTGGTGTTGCTCCTACGTAAGGCAACTCATTGTAGCGTCGGCTCCATTTAAAAAAAATATTATAATTTTCTAAGATGGCTTCGGCGTTAACTTGCGTGACTTATTATTTGTAAAAAGCTTTTTTATTCCCCTAAAAGCCATTTTTGTCCCCTAAACATGTTTGAATATAATGCTCATCTTGTATTCTTTGCTTATTGGATAAAAGCAATTTGCGGGCGAAATAACTAGCCAATACCTTTGTTTCATTACAGCGAGAAAATTAACCTTTCAATGCCCCAAGGGAAAGCAACATCATGGCTAATCAAGCAAACAAAGTAAAAATGTATACCTGTAGTGGCTGGCAAAACGTCGCGGAACATAGCCAAAAGCAGCGCGAATTCTCGATACTCACCTCCGACTACTCACTAGAGCATGCCCATTCGGTAATGAGTTTCACTCATGCGCGGAATGAGTCACTGGAAGAATTAATTGAAGATTTGAAGAAGGCAGCCAAGGTTTCTTCGCTGCGCTATAAGCTAGTGGACGAAGCGGCATGATTGGATTGCTTTAAGTGTGCCTGCTTACCCTGCCTTTTGCCTTGAATTGGCTCATCGGTTGCATGAACTCGGGTGCAATTCAAATCTTCGCTTGGTTGTTTTTGAGCAGTTGGGTGACGAGGTCAAACTTACGGCTTTTGTAGGCTACGCGCAGGCGCAGCAGGTGGTCGCAGC
>NZ_BAABDH010000066.1:0-2204 GCF_039539525.1 Hymenobacter algoricola
GTTGAGAGCTGTCAACCATAATGTGTCCGGAAGCCTAGGAACTCCCGCCGCAACTTACTGACTCGTTTCTGTTTACTTCAAGTCCAATTCCCAAACACCCTCTAAACGCAAGTCAGTCGTCGGTGGAGCACATCGAACCCTTCATCGGTCTTTATTTATACGACAGCACGCGCTATGCAGCCGCAATGACTATGTTTGTGGAGAAAAGATTATGGTCGTGTCCCGACCTGTACTGGTACCTGATATACGGTTATCAAATTCCGAAGCAGAATTTGCAAGCCTCTCCCGGTATCGAATATGTTTCGAAAGATTTGGTAGCCCGCTGGGAAAAAGATCTGTATGGCATCGATAGCGCCGCACTCAAATGAAAATACGATGGCTATTCCTTGCGGATAAATGTGTACAAAAAATTGTTATCGCACAAGGACAAACAAGGCGTCAATCTATTGGTGAGTCCCGGCGACGGCGCGTTTATTATTCCCGGGTATAGCTATCTTGAAGAAATGAAACTGTTCGCACAGTGTGGCATCAGTAACGCAAACATACTGAGAGCGTGTACGTATAACGCTGCCCAATATTTCGGAGATGACAACCTGGGCAAAATTGAAGCGAATCAAAATGCCGATATCGTTTTACTCGATGCGAATCCATTTCTGGACATTACAAATGTTACTAAGATCAGTGGTGTAATGGTTCGCGGCCGGTGGTTCTCCAAAAAGGAAATAGACGAGAAATTGTCGGCGATAAAAAAGAAATACAATAACTGACAGCGCATGCGTAATCACACCCACGATTCATTTGTTAGTCCGGTCGTTCATGAGGTATTTTCTTTTTGTGACGGGCAGAATCTCCTAAAATCCTCAGACAACAAACAGGAGTATCCTGTCATAAACGGTATCCCAATTCTGATTGACCGTCCCTATAGGTATATAGCAGAGTCATTTTTTACGTACACTGCGCTGGTAAAAAACCAAGAGAAGTACATGGCTAATGCCAGGTTTCAATTTCAGCACAATACAAGACGACTTATAGCAGTTTCGCGAACCATATAGACCCTATAGCGGTTTCGTTAACGGTGCATCCAATTTTTAGAAGTAACCTACTGTTAAACAGTGGCTTGAGATTTAAAAAGTGAGCGCCAGTTGCGAAACCGCTATATAGTGGGGCTTACGTAAGGAAGCGTATGCAACCTTATTCTCTTGATTTACGGACCCGTGTGGTGGTGGCCTTGGACCAGCCTAGCTCCCGCCAAGCCGCCGTCGCCGAGCGTTTCGGCGTGAGCGTGGCCTGTATCAAAAAACTGCTGCGCCACGCGCGCGAAACCGGCTCGCTGGCCCCGAAACCGGCCAGCGGGGGGCGGGCACGCTACCTGGATACGGCGGCCCAGGCGTGGCTGGTGGCCTATGTAGGCCAGCAGGCCGATGTCACCCTAGCCGAGCTGAACCAGGCTTGGCAGGCCCAGGGTGGGCGGCCCATCGGCCAGACCTGCCTCTGGCGGGTGCTGGACGAGCAGGAGCTGCGGCGAAAAAAAAAGTACGCACGCCCGCGAGCGTGACACGCCCCGCGTCGTGGCCCTGCGCCACGATTTTGTCGAAACAGTAGCCCAGCACTACGATACCCGCCGGTTTCACTTTCTGGACGAAACCGGCTTGCGCCTGGATGCGAGCCGGCGCTACGCCCGCGCCGTGGGTGGGCAGCGGGTGGGGCAAGCCGTCCCGCTCAAGCGCGGGGCCTCGCTCACGCTCCTTGGGCTGCTCTCGTACCAGGGACTGGAAGCCGTGCAACTTTTCGAGGGCGCGCTCAACTACCCGCGCTTTGCCTTGTATGTGGGCTATTGTCTGGCCCCTGTTCTGCGGCCGGGCGATGTGCTGGTGCTCGACAACCTGCCCGTGCACAAAATAGGGGGCCTACGGGAGTGGTTGGCCGAGCGGGGCGTACAGGTGCTGTTTTTGCCGCCCTACTCGCCCGATTTTGCCCCGATTGAACAGGCCTGGAGCAAGCTCAAAACGGCGTTGCGCACGGCCCAGGCCCGTAGCCGGCAGGCCCTGCAAGAAGCGGTGCAGACCGCCATCGACTGGATTACCAGTGCCGATGCCCAACGGGTGTAATTCAAAACTACGCGGTTGATTTTTTAAACAGGTCGGTAAGCAAGTGCATTTGTGGACTTTTCAGGGCCGAGCGTAAGCGTACGAGGCGGTCGAGCC
>NZ_BAABDH010000067.1:0-2419 GCF_039539525.1 Hymenobacter algoricola
CCATTGACTACGAGTATACCCCCGCCAGCCACGTCACCTGGCTCTTGCTCGCCAACATGGCCTTATGCCTAAACCGGCTTGCCTAAATTCCCAAACACCCTCTAAACCCCTTAAACAGGGCCGTAGCGTGACGCAAATCGAATTTCAGGTCACTACCACCCCAAGCAGCAGATAGTGGCGTACGAGGGCCCAAACGCGGCCGTATTTGGTCGGCTTACGACCCACTTCGGGTTGCGCTCGGACCAGGCCCACAAAGTGCTGACCTTGCATTCGCTGGCCGACATCAACCGGCAGTTGCACAAGATTCAGCTGCGAGTGGCTAACCACGAGCTTGAAAACGTTGGTGCTTACACCGCCAAGCTATTCGGAGTTTAGGCGTCCCTATCCCACCATCCCACCATCCCACCAAGCTACTCACCGATACTGGCCTGCCGTCCCTGCTGGATACGATGCCGGCGCTGTTGCTCTTGCTCGCGGGCCTGGGCCGGACGGGCCGGGACTGGGGCAGCGCCGGCGAAGAGTAAATCCAATGCCTCTTGCAGCGCTTGCTTCTGCGAGTAGGTATAGTCACCCTGAGCGCGGCGGGCATGAACGAAATCACGCAGCTGCTCCAGGTGGCCCCGGCTCAACACGAAGGTTTGACGCACGCTATCCGGTGCTGCCTTAGCCGCCGTGGGCGCGGGAATGGCGTCGGAGATATTATCAGTGTTACTTATGTTACTCGTGTTACTCATGTTACCGATATTACCGGTAATACCGGTATTACCTGCTGATTTCAGCTTTTCAGCCGGCTTTTTTACGGATGTGGGCTCGTCACTGAGGTCAAAAAAGTCGCGTTCGGACGTAGGCTTAGGCGCGGTCGGCTCACCGGGGCGGGGCAGGTTTTTAAAGGTCTTGGCCATGGAAAGCGAACGGATTAACGGGTGAGAATTTCCGCCACCAGTGCCTGGTAGTCGGTTGCCCCGGCGCTCTGCGGGGCGTAGGTGAAAATGTCCTGGCCCAGGTGCGGCGCTTCGCCCAAGGCAATGCTCTCACGGATGAAGCTGGTCAGCACCAGCCTCGGATAGAGCGTGCGCAGTTCCTCAGCCGTTTCGCGGCGCAGCACCTTGCGGCCGTCATGGCGAGTGAAGAAGATGCCGCCCACCGACAGGTCCGGGTTCAGCCGCCGCCGCACCCGGCCGACCAGTTCCAACACTTTCTCCAATCCGTCGGCAGCGTACATCTGCGCCTCCAATGGGATATAGAGGGCTTGCGCGCAGGCGTAGGCATTGAGCGTGACCAAGCCCAAGGCCGGTGGGCAGTCCAGCAAGATGTAGTCGCAACGCTCGCGCACGGGTTCGAGTAATTCCTTTAGCAGAAACTCGCGGTCCAGTTCGTCGCCTTTAACCTTCTCAAAACCCGACAGGGCCGGGGAGCCGGCCACCAGCGCCAGGTTCTCGTGCAGCGCGTATGCTTTTAGGCGGTACTCGCCAAGCAAAGCACCGTACACGTTCTGCTCAGCATCGACTAGGCCTAAGCCTTTGGTCAGGTTAGCTTGGGGGTCCAAGTCCACCAGCAATACCCGCTGGCCGGCCCGAGCGAGGCCCGCTCCAACGTTGGCTGTGGACGTGGTTTTGCCGACTCCCCCCTTTTGGTTTGTAAACGCCAGAATCTTGCTCATGCCACAAACATACGCAACTGAATGTTACTAGTGTTACTAGTATTATCCATGTTACTGGTGTTACCAACACTGTCAATAAGGCTTCGGAAATCCAGCTAATTTTGCTGGTGCAGCGGTCAAGCTACCGCGCTCCGAAGCCCACCGTATGGACATCGACGTCGTCAACAAATTTAAGCACCTCGCCATTATTGCCCCTCACTTCCGATGACAAGCTGAGTGAAGCCATCGTGCTAAAGGGAGGCAACGCCATCGACTTGGCTTACAGGGGTCGCACTAGACTAGGAACGGAAAACAACGCTAAGCCCACTTGACTATCAAAAACGAGCTTATTTGTCTCACCAAGTCAATCATTCAGGATGATGTGAGCCGTTGATACGTGAGATAGGCAAAAGTTACACGCCAGACGGGCCAGAACCTGATTTTCTCAAAAACCGCCTTGGTAGCGTTTAAACGTACGTTTTCTGAGATAGCCCGCTAGCTCAAGATTCCTTAGCGTTGTTTTCCGTTCCTAGTCTAGTGCGACCCCTTACAGTGGCCAGCAGGACGCAGTTTCGCGCACCTCCTCAAAGTTGGCTCCGATTAAACTCTTTGGTAGATAGCTGAAGGGAATTCTTGCCGTTGTCTGAAACAGCTAAATGGTTTTCTAGTATTTGGTATGGGGCTTAGGAAGCAGAAGTCAAGAGAATGGGCGTAACTTACTGTTATGCAGCCTGCTAACCGCTACTATAAGTGCAGCAAAATTTCGACCCTTAAATTCCG
>NZ_BAABDH010000068.1:0-2574 GCF_039539525.1 Hymenobacter algoricola
CTTACGCGGCCTCACGCCACATGAATTTGTGTGTGCCCAGTGGCAGAAAAACCCCGTTAACTTTACCCAGGACCCGACCCACCTCACGCTGGGACTATACATCTAAGGGCCCGATTATCAACAGCAAAGCCCGATCTAGCGAACTAGAGCGGGCTTTGCTATTGATAATCGGGCCGCTGACTCTACAGCTCGTGGGCCGGCAGCACGGTGCCGCGCACTTCGCCGAAGCCGATGCGCAGACCGTCCTTTTCGCAGTAGCCGCGCATGGTCACCGTGTCGCCGTCCTGCAGGAATTTGCGCTCCTGCCCGTCGGCCAGGGGCAGGGGCCTGGTGCCTTTCCAGGCCAGCTCCAGCATCGAGCCGAACGAGTCCGGGGTGTGGCCGCTGATGGTGCCGCTGGCGTACAGGTCGCCCACCTGCAGGTTGCAGCCGTTGCTGGTCTGGTGGGTGAGCTGCTGGGCCATGCTCCAGTACATGTACTGGAAGTTGGAGCGGCAGACGGTCGTTTCGGGGCCGGCGGCGGGCTGCAGACCCACTTCCAGGCTGATGGCGAAGTTATGCTCGCCGGTCTGGCGCAGGTACAGCAGCGGCTCGGGCTCCTGCCCCGGCCCGGCCGTGCGGAAGGGCTCCAGTGCGTCGAGCGTAACCACCCACGGCGACATGCTGCTGCCGAAGCTCTTGCCCAGAAACGGCCCCAATGGCACGTATTCCCAGCTCTGAATGTCGCGGGCACTCCAGTCGTTGAACAGCACCAGCCCGAAGATGTGCTCCTCAGCATACTGCAGCGGCACGGGCTGGCCCAGCTCGGTGGATTTGCCGCCGATGAAGGCTACTTCCAGCTCAAAATCCAGCTGCTGCGACGGGCCAAAGGTGGGCGCGGCAGCGTCGGGGGCCTTGCGCTGCCCGTTGGGCCGGCGAATGTCGGTGCCCGACACGACGATGGAGCTGGCGCGGCCGTGGTAGCCGATGGGAATATGGCGCCAGTTGGGCAGCAGCGCGTTGGCCGGGTCGCGGAACATGATGCCCACGTTGGTGGCGTGCTCGATGCTGGAGTAGAAGTCGGTGTAGTTGGCGGGCTTCACCGGGCGGCGCATTTCCACCTCGCGCTGGCGCACCAGGCAGGAGCGCACAGCCTCCTCGTTGTCGCGCAGCGCGGCATTGTCGTGGCGCAGCAGCTCCGACACGCGCTGGCGCACGGCCCGCCAGGTGGGTCGCCCCAGCCGGATAAAGGCGTTCAGCGAGGAGCGCCGGAACACCTTGGGCTGGGTCGGGATGTCGAGGTCTTCGAAAAAGCCGAACTGGCTCACCGCGTACAGGTCCAGCACGTAGTCGCCGATGGCCACGCCCACCCGCGGACCCCGCTCCGGCGTTTCGAAGATGCCGAAGGGCAGGTTCTGCAGCGGAAAGTCGTGGTCGGCGGGAATGTCAATCCAGGAGCGCAGGTCGGGGTTGTTCGGGTTGGTCATCGGGAAATAGGAGGGTAGATACGGGGCAAAGGTAAACCAGCCAGGGAAATGAGACGGAAGGAAAGCTGAATGGTGGTGTCGTTTGGGCAAAATCTACCAAATCCCTTACCTTGAGCCGAATCTGCCGCTGCCGATTGCCGCTACAGTGGCAGGGAGCTGAGTTGCGGGTACCGTGCCAACGGCAGGATGATACTCGCAAATCAGGTAAGAGCTAGTTGCGGCAATACAGATGTTGTGCGCCACTTTATTTGACAAACCCTAACTATGACACAATTAACACAAAAGACCTGGACTACTAAGAAAGAGGTCACTGTTGAAAATGACAGTTTGCTTATAAAGACAAAAAATGTTCGGGAAGATCTTGAATATAGAATTAAGTTTGAAGAACTTGGTTTCGACACAGTTAAGAAGCGAGTAAAATCTGCAAACATTCCTTTCTGTGCTTTTATATTATTTGACATCCTTTACATTGGACTTCTATTAAGCGCAGTAATAAACAAAGAAACTTTGTCTAAACAATTATTTTGGGTTGGCGCACTTGTTTTTTTTGGCATTGCGACAATTGCCGCATTTTATAATAGAAACAAAGACGTCATTTATTTGACAGGGGGACAAAAAGTACTTGAATTATTAGCAGCGCGACCTGACATACAAACTGTAACTGCATTTATTGCAACAATACATCAATCAATGAGGCAGCATTATAAAAAAAAGTATTCCAAATTTGACCCAGATACTACTTATGAAATGAAGCTTTATCAACTTAAATGGTTAAAGGAAATCAATGCAATTACTGACAAGGAATACAGTGAAATGCTTGACAATACAAAGACAGAAAACATCATTGGTTTTAGCCGTCCTAATTCGGAGAATTAAAGCGGCGCACAACAATCGTATTGCCAATAGTTGGGCGGGAAGTTGTTTCAATCGGCTTCATGTCGCTGTCGGCTTTTGTTCCGGCGGAAGAATTTATATTTGACTTTTGAATAAGTTTTTAATATTAGTAAGGGGCTTAGGAAGCAAATCGAGCTTAGAGGGGCCGTTGGCGAAGTTCTTTGAGCAAGACTTTATACACGTTTTCGTAGCGATGGTTGAAGCGAAATTCACA
>NZ_BAABDH010000069.1:0-2792 GCF_039539525.1 Hymenobacter algoricola
CCGTCTCTGGTACAATTACTTACAACCGGAAGACCCGGAAAATGCCTTCTCAAGTAGCAGAAGGGGTTTTCCGGGTTTTTTGCGTTCAGAGCAATTGGTACTCTGCAACGCGAAATATGGACTGTGCAACGGGAGTCACGCCCCCTCTTACGCCCCCTATTCCGGATGAACACGCAATTCATTCTTCGCAAAGACAAGAAGGACAGCGCCGGCCGCTGCCCGGTACACTTCATTGCTTATTTCAACAGCCTGCGGCTCAAATACGCCACGGGTGAGAAGTGCAAGCCCACGGAGTGGAATGCTGACAAGCAGAAATTTCGCTCGGCTTACCCGCTGGCGGAAGAAGCCAATCTTTATCTCGCTCGCCTGACCACCGATGCATTGGCTTGGTGGCGTAAACTCCGGGCCTCTGGTGAGACGCCTACCGTTGAAGGCCTGAAGGCTGCCTTGCGGCCGGCAGAAGTAATCGTGGAGCAAAAAGAAAAACCGCTCTCCGTATCCGTAATTTTTGCTGAGCACTGGGCCTCACTGCAGGCGCGAGGTTACGCGCATCACACATTGCGGCAACGCCGGATGCTGGGCTCATGGATGAGCGCCTACGAGCAAGACAAAGGGGAAATGCTCAACCCATCTACTTATGATCTGGCTACGCATGACCGGGTGCTGAGCTATCTGCGCTTTCAGCGTAATCTGGCGCAAAATACGGTGGCTTCGTTTGTACGGGGGCTGAAGGTGTTTCTGCGTTGGTGCAGGGAAGAGCGCGGAGTGGTAGTGCCAGTGGAGCTGCGGAAGCTGCAGGGGCGGCACGCGGACGTGCTGAAGATGTGGCTGACGGCGGATAACCTTACGGCCCTGGCGGCAGTTGAGCTGCCGGACTACCTGACTCGGGTGCGGGACGTGCTGCTGTTTTGCTGCTACACGGGGCTACGCTACTCGGACGTGCTGACGCTGCAGCGCGGCAACCTGCACGAATGGGACGGCGGCATCATCCTGCGGCTGATACAGACCAAGACCCGCACGGGCGTGAGCATCTACTTGACGGAGGCGGCGCGGGCCATTCTGGACAAGTACGCGGATACGGAGCGGGTGCGGCTGCTGCCGGTACTGGCCAACCAGGTGATGAACCGTTACCTCAAGCGCGTCGGGAAAGCTGCCGGGCTTGTGGATGACGTGGTGGTAACGACGGTAGTGGGAGGTGACGTGCTTAAAAAGTCGGTGCCACGCTATGAGCTGCTGACCAGCCATACGGCCCGGCACACGTTTGCTACCCAGAGTCTGCTGCGGGGCATGCCGGTGGAAGTGCTGCAGAAAGTAATGGGGCATGCCAAGATCCAGACCACGCTGGTATATGCCAAGGTGGTGGAGGAACTGCAGCACCAGACGATGCGGCGGATCTGGGAAGGAAACAGCGCGGCGGTGGAGAGCGTAGCGGCAAGAGCCACGCAGATTTGTGCGGCAGAACCGCTGGCTGCTTAACCAGATACTACAAGCTGTTTCACATGACGGCCCGCCAGATTGGCGGGCCGTTTTTGTGTCACGAAATAGCCGCCCGCATACTCACCTCATACCTAAGCCATACTTCAGCCATGCCTAAGCCATGCTGGAGCTGGGGCAAGTCAGAGCCATTTCATACAGAAATATTTCGCGGCTTCTCAGAGGGACACACTTAAAAGATAATTTTCTCATATTTGTGAAACAATTAGTTTCTTTATGTGCTCTTTACAATAGCAATACGCACAACACCGACAGAAAAATCGAGCGGCTTTATTGGGGTGGCTGCACCCGGTAGGAGTCGGTAATGAAAGCAGCCGCAAATCCATTTTTCCACTCTTACCCTTACCACTATGGCACGTCAGACCGGCGTAATCCAAATCAGTGGCACCGTGGGCGGCGTCGTTTTCGCGAAGGACGGCACGGTGCGCCAAAAACAGGGCTCCAACAAGAGCCAATTCAACTCGTCCGCCTCGATGCAGCGGGTGCGGGAAAATGCCAGCGAGTTCAGCACGGCCGCCAAGGCCGGCAAGCTAGTGCGCGACGCCTTGCGCCGCGTAGTGTCGCTGGCCTCGGACCGGCTGATGGTTTCCCGTCTTCAGCAGAAGATGAAGGAAATCCTTAACCTGGACGAGGACAGTGACCGTGGCGGCCGGCAGATTCTGCCGGAAAATCTGTCGGTGCTCCTAGGCTTCGACTTCAATGCCGGCTCCGCTTTCTCAGGCACCTACTACGGTAGCATCGAGCCGACGCTGGACCGGGCCACGGGCAACCATTCGGTAAGCCTGGGTGAGTTGAACCCGGCCCGCGACGTGGCCGCTCCGCAGGGCGCCACCCACTAACGCATCACGGCGGCCGTAGGCGCGGTGAACTTCGAGACGGGCACGACCACCAGCACGGAGGCCAGCACGGCGGAGCTGCCGCTGAGCAACGCGGTACGTCCGGCCGAAGCTTTGCAGCTAGTGCGGGCCGCCGCCGCGGATGAGTCGCTGATCGTGGCGGTGGGTGTAGACTTCTTCCAGCAGATGAACGGCAAGTTCTACCCGCTGAACTCCAACGCCTATAACGCGCTGAGCGTGGTGGCCGTGGCGTAAGGAAGCAGTGAAGGGTGAGGGCTCAGAACTGCGAATCGGACAACGATTTCAGGGGCGGGCTCTCACTTTTTTGCTCCTGGGTTTTCTTCTCAATTAAACGCATGGGGCTTAGGAAGCAAATCGAGCTTAGAGGGGCCGTTGGCGAAGTTCTTTGAGCAAGACTTTATACACGTTTTCGTAGCGATGGTTGAAGCGAAATTCACATTC
>NZ_BAABDH010000070.1:0-2970 GCF_039539525.1 Hymenobacter algoricola
CGGAATTTAAGGGTCGAAATTTTGCTGCACTTATAGTAGCGGTTAGCAGGCTGCATAACAGTAAGTTACGCCCATTCTCTTGACTTCTGCTTCCTAAGCCCCAAAGCAATTACGGCAGTCTACTTATTGTGCTCAACTTGCGCAACCAATGTACTAATATTATTAGTATACTTGCTGCATCCGCTCTTGATTTGTGCAGCATGACATCCATTGAACTCATCGACGTAGGCACTCCTACCACCACTTTGTGGCTGCCGCTTTTTGCCTCTCTTGTACCGGCCGGCTTCCCTTCACCAGCTACAGATGAGCTGGAGGGGTTATTCGACCTTAACCGCCTCCTGTTCCGCCACCCTGAAGCCACTTACTTAGTGCGCGTGTCGGGCGAAAGCATGCAAGGGGCCGAAATCCACGCCGGCGACCTGCTAGCTGTCGACAAGCATCTGGAAGCCGACCACAATCACATTGTGGTAGCCCTGGTGGAAGGCAAATGCACCGTCAAACGGCTCGTGCGCCGGGGCCGCAGCTGGTGGCTGCAGGCCGAGAATCCCCAGTATGCCGACTACGAAATCATCGAACCCGAAAACCTGCGCATCTGGGGCGTCGTCACTCACGTCGTTCACGAGTTGATACCGGGCAAACTCACCGCGCTGCTGCGCAGCCGGGATTAACTGGTGAGGTGGTGAAATGGGAAGTTAACTGCTCTGTTTGCACCATTCGCTCCACTCGCGTAGTCCGCCCATCAACCTCACCATTTCACTATCTCGCCTCATGTACGGATTAGTCGACGGCAATAACTTCTACGTTAGCTGCGAGCGGGTTTTTCAACCTAGGCTCGAAGGCTGCCCGGTGGTGGTGCTGAGCAACAATGATGGGGCAGTAGTGAGCCGCTCGGCTGAGGCCAAGCAGCTCGGCATCCCCATGGGCGCGCCCTTCTTCAAGGTGCGCGAGCTGCTGCGCCGCCACCAGGGCCACGCCCTCAGCTCCAACTACGCCCTCTACGGCGACATGAGCCGCCGCGTCATGGCCCGCCTGGCGGCCCACGTACCCGGGGTAGAAGTGTACAGCATTGACGAGGCCTTCCTCGACCTGCACGGCCTCACTACCTGGTGCGGCACCCTCGACACCCGCGTCCAGTCCATCCGCCGCGACGTGCTGGCCTGCACCGGCATCCCCACCTGCGTGGGCGTGGCGCCCACCAAAACGCTGGCCAAGGTCGCCAACCGTCTGGCCAAGAAGCACCCCGAGCTGCAGGGCATCCTGCGCCTCGATACCGCCAGCCGGCGCGAGCGGGCTCTGCGCGCCCTGCCCGTTGCCGACGTGTGGGGTATCGGCTACCAATATGCCGGCAAGCTTGCCACCCAAGGCATCCGCACGGCCTGGGAGCTGAGCCAAGTGTCCGAGGCGTGGGCCCGTAAGCACCTCGGTGGGGTGATTGGCTGGCGGCTGGTGCAGGAACTGCTGGGCCAGCCCTGCCACGGCCTGCTGCCCTCCGAAGACAGTACCCCCTCCCGGCAAAGTATCAGCTGCTCCCGCTCCTTCGGTCAGCGTCTGGCCACCTTCGACGACCTGTGGGGCGCCGTCACGACCTACCTCAGCCGCGCCGCCGAGAAGCTGCGCGCCCACGGCGACCAAGCTCACATTCTCACCGTCTACATCAGCCAAGACCGCTATGACACCCGCGTGCAGCCGCCCTACACCCGCTCCACTACGCTCACGCTGCCCGCCGGCCCCACCAGCAACACCTTGCAGCTGCTGGCCTACGGCCGCCGCCTGCTGGAAAAGCTCTACGAGCCCGGCCGCCTCTATGCCAAGGCCGGCGTGGTGCTCGACGGCCTAGAGCCCCCCTGCCGGGGCCAGCAGCTCGACTTGTTCTCGCCGGTTTCGTCTACAGTCATTGCCCCCATATCCGATGATCGGGCCCGGAAGCTCATGCACAGCCTCGACGCACTCAACCGCCAGTTCGGCCGCGGCACCGTGCGTCCGGCCGCTACCGTAACTGCCGCCGGCCAGCCCGCCTCCTGGCAGGGAAAGGCCCAGCACAAAAGCCAGGCGTTTACTACCCGGCTGGAGGATTTGATGGTGGTCGATTAGCTTAGTGTATCGGCTTGTTTCGCCCGTACAAATCCCGCAGCTTTTCCTGCAGCTCAAACGAGGAAAGCTCCGTCAGGTCGTTGTAGGTGATTGTCCCCTCGAAGTACGCACGCTCCCGCAGGTGCTCCACGTAGGCGTTGTAGTAGCCGGCCTTCAGCGAGATATGAATGACTATCCTATCCAGCTCCAGCGCGTGGGTTATGCTGTCCACGTAGTAGCTGTACTCCCCGGTTTCGGCCCCGACCAGAGGCAGCTCCACCTGCTCATACAGCCGCGGCGTCACCGGCAGCCGGCACTGCACCTCCACGGTTTTGCGTTTACCGTGCAGGTACAGATGATGCACCACCTCCCGCACCTGCAGCACATTCGCCTCCGTGGCCAGCAGCGCTATCAGATCCGCGTAGCAGGTTTCCAGCCACCGCCGGAAGAGGGTCGGCTTCAGCCCCAGCTTTTCCTGCAGCTCCTTGGCCATCGGCACCTGCTCGCCCCCCACCCACGGCAGTAACTCCGTCACCAGCGGCGCGTATGGCTTGCCTTCCTGAACCAGCCGCCGCTGCAGCGCCGCCCGGCTTTTGGTCAGGTTGTACAGCATCTGCGAAGACTTGACAATCGGCTCGGGCAGTTTGATCGGTTTCTTTCTGGGCATGACTTGCAGGGTTTGTGTAAGGCCGCCGCTACTTCAAGAAAATTAAGCGCATTTCGGCCGTTCGCAATAGTGGTAGGTAGCTGTAATCTGCAAAATCTCTACCCTTGCTCCATCCCATTCTATAATCTCCTGGGGCTTAGGAAGCAGAAGTCAAGAGAATGGGCGTAACTTACTGTTATGCAGCCTGCTAACCGCTACTATAAGTGCAGCAAAATTTCGACCCTTAAATTCCG
>NZ_BAABDH010000071.1:0-3261 GCF_039539525.1 Hymenobacter algoricola
ATTGACTACGAGTATACCCCCGCCAGCCACGTCACCTGGCTCTTGCTCGCCAACATGGCCTTATGCCTAAACCGGCTTGCCTAAATTCCCAAACACCCTCTAAGCTGGCAAAGAGTAAGGTTAATCAGCCCATTATAGTGTTGCACAGTTTTAGTGCTGGTATTTAATCAGGACACCATTGAAGGCTATCCGCACAAGTGGAATGCACTTTAGACGGTTGACTTGATAACAAGAAACCCTGTCAACTATAGCGCTGACAGGGTTTTTGCTTTCTGTTAAAGTGCAATAGCATCAAACACGCTATAGCTCTATCGATTCATCATTCGATTGCGTGCTTCTTCAGCAGTCTTGTCCATGGTAGCAGTAGACTTTGCTCTCGACAAAGCTCCCATGAACTCTCTCATTGTGTGGAGGGTACTCCCATCGATTTGAGCTTCTAACTCTTTGATTTTTGAAGCACTAAGAAGAATGGTCAAATCGCTTGACTTAAGCATCCTTTTTTGAATAGCTTTAATTCTGTTGAACGCTGCTTCAGATTGTAAATTGTGTTCTCGTAAAACTTGATTGTACTCTTCTTCTAACTTTTTAAGGGTTTCATTTGAGGGGTTCATACTGTTCGGTGTTGTTAAGGTGTAATCCTGAATTAGTGGACAGAAGGGATGATTTGTCAGACCTCAGCTACAATTCCATGATATCTTCATTCCATAGCTCCGGCTCTGCATCAATAAACTCTTTCATCATTTCAACGCATTCATCGAGGTCAAGAATGACGACTTCAACGCCATGGCTTTCTAGAAACTGCTTGGATTCGCCGAAAGTCCGTGATTCTCCTACTACAACCTTCGGTATCTTGAACTGCACAATGGTGCCCGCGCACATGAAGCATGGCATCAGAGTGGTATAGAGCACCGTATCACGGTAGGTGCGCTGACGACCGGCGTTCATCAGCGCATCCATTTCTCCATGTTTGATTGCGTTATCCTCTTGCACGCGCTTGTTGTGTCCACGGGCAACAATTTGCCCATTGCGCACGAGTACTGACCCGATAGGAATGCCGCCTTCGCTTCGTCCAAGCCGAGCCTCATCAATTGAGGCTTGCATAAACTCGTCTTTGGTGTTGGGGGTGATGGATGCTGACATAGAAAATAAGATGAAATGCGAAGGGCGAGAATTTGTTGAAGGAAGAGAGTAAAGGTACGGTTGCGTATTAGTGAGTCGCTTATTGCGGTAGCATGAGCCGCCATTAGCTAGTAGGGCTGTGCACCCTAGCTTTCGTTGGAGCTGCTGGTGTATTCCGCAAACGCCTGCCTAAGTTCATCTTTTTCTGTTTGCAATTGGGGTAGGTAATCAATATAAAGGGTCTCCTTTTCACCTTGAGCGGTGTTAGCTATGACTCTGAGTGTTGTTCCGCCGCCGTACTCGGAATTGATATCATATTGGCTCCCTTGGTACTTGTCAATAAATTGTGCAAGTACACTTTTCTTCCCCGCTCTGGTAATTCGCTTATGGACGAAATAGCTTTCCCCTCTCTTTCTTTCCTCTAGATTAAGACTTATATCTAGTATGTCAACCCATTGTTGGTGGAGCGCTTTGTATTCAGCTTCATTCAGCTTCCTATCAGCATTTAGACCGATGTATATACTACTCTCTTCGTTGGTGCTGGTGCTATGAGCGTGAGAGCTGATTCCATGAACGTGATGCCCCAGTTCCTTTGTAGAGAAGGAAACAGAGCAATCCTCCTTGGCTAATAGTAGAAATTCTTTGAATGCCTCAAGCTTAGACTCTATAGGCTGATTTGCATCAACTTGATAATCATAGCGAGGGGAAGTAGACCGGTTGCTTTTGTAGTCAGCGAGTGCCATGCTAGTTGAAAGGAATGTCTGGGATGAAGGTGAGGTACTCCGAATAGCTCGATAGTCTACAGTGCATAGTGCCGTGCCGGAGTGGCATTAGATTCAAGACGCTTTGTTTAAAATTTCGAGGTGGTGGTCAATGAAGTCATAGGTTACCAACTCAAAGCTTACATCTCCCGAACCCTTGTTGTAGCGGTACAGGTACCACTCAATCTCCTGTTGCTGGGCAGGTGTCATGCCATGAAGCGCCTTGGCGGTGTCTACGTCGCGGATGCCCGTTACCAATATGCCCCGGGCTTTCTTTCCGGGCTGTTCTTGCTTGAGCATTCCAATGTAGCGGAGCACCTGCTCCACCGCGGACTTGCCTCCCCCAACGTGCTTTAGCTCCAACACAACGCGGGCACCCTTGGCATCTGAGCACAGAAAGTCAAACCGGTCACGCGTCTGCTTGGGACTATACTGACGCTCAACCTTCTTAAGCCCAAGCCTGTGGAAAAGGTCATGCTTGTCAATGAAGTCTTCAAGCTCCCGCTCGCGCTGTTGACGTGCCCCCTGCGTCTTTACTTCCTCTTCGCTCTCGAACAAGTCGCCTAGCTGAGCTACCGGAAAGCCGTAGATACGCAAGCAGTCAGCGGGCTTCAATCCCAAGCTGAGCTGCGGATGCACCGTTAGGTTGTGCTCTGCCAGCATCACGGTTATAAGCTCCACATTGCTACTGCTTCTTTTCTGAAAGCCGAAGCAGTTCAGCAGGTTGGTAACGCTCATTACTTTGTATCCCTTATCATGCACAACGTCCCGAATCTGTTCAATGACCTGTTGCCGAGACTCTTCTGTGCAGGGCTTTACTTTCCGCTTGAGCGGCTTTTTCCTCATGCTCCTATTAACGGGCGCGTTAGTAGGGGTAGTGGCAACAGTTTTATCCTTACTTAAGGAGGCACGCAGGGAGTCTAGTATTTTCATAAAGTCGGCGTTGATAGTCACCCTCTTAAAAAGGTCTAGTCTTTTGCGCTAGCTGCAAGGCGATATGGACGTCAATATACAGGTTTTGTATGCGGATGCGATTCCGCTGGCGCCTACCGAGGTGTGTGTTTATGGCAGCTGGCTCGGATATACCTTTCGCTTGTGTGCGAATGGCAGGTACCGGCTCGCAATGGCGCTAGCTCTTCAGGGGGATGGTCACCTCACAAGCGTAATCATGGGGGAGTGCGTCCGGGGCGCCTTTTTTATCCCAACAGCAACGCCAGTAGTCCCACCATTGACGGTTCACCTCGCCAACTTGGTCAAGCGAGACGTTTCCGCTGTGTGTTATAGCGGATTCGTGAACGGTGTGGCCAGTGGTTAAGTGGTCTGTGTATGGTAGCCGCAGTGGTCGAACCAGTTTTTGGCATCCTGGCTGGTAATCCAGTCG
>NZ_BAABDH010000072.1:0-3346 GCF_039539525.1 Hymenobacter algoricola
GTTCCGACGCGTGGCCACGCGCTACGATAAGCTCGCCGATTCCTACGCCGCGTTTATCCAACTACGCGCCATCACCCTCTGGCTAAATTGAGAACACGCCCTAGAACTTATAGCGCGCCTGCACCTTCACCTCGCCCCGGCGCGGACCCTGGATTTCCTCCAGGCCGGAGCCGATGGTCTGCTGGTGGCGGTAGTGGGTTTCGGCGTAGCGCAGCCACAGGGTCAGGTGGCGGGTGCACTTCACTTCGGCAATGCCGTACAGGCGCGTGCCCCGGCCATAGAGGGCCGGGATGGAGAAGGCGTAGAGGACGTCCTGCTCAAAAACGTACTGCCGGGTGTCGTAGTCGTCGGTGTCGAACAGCGCGTAGCGGCCGCTGAGCCGCAGGTGGCGTCCCACCACCACCGAAGCATCCTGGGCCAGCACGTAGCCGGTACGCAGCGGGCCCCCATCTTCGCGGTAGCGCGTGCCCTGCACCCGGGTGCGCAAACTCAGGCCCAGCGTGGGGCTGGTATCGTAGAAGAGCAGCATGCTGTGGCGCGCGACGGGCACGGGTACCCCTACCCGGCGGCCCACGGGGTTGCGGGCGTCGTACTCTTTCACCCGGGTGCGAAACTGGGCGTACAGCAGGCTGGTTTTGGACGGCGTAAACGCCAGCCGCACCAGCCAGTCGTAGCCCAGCGAGGGGGCCGACACCTGGTATTTCAGCCACGGAAACCAGAACTGGTCGTAGTAGGCCGATACTTCCCAGCGCGCCAGCGGCCGCACCTTCAGCCCCGCGTACAGGCCGCTCTCGTTGATGTTGCGGGTGTTTTCGCTCAGGGCGTTGCCGTAGAGGGTGTGAAAATCCCGGTCGTAGTGCCGGTACAGCAGGGCCGCGTCGACGTTGGTAGCCAGGCTGGCCAGCACGCCGTTGACCGAGCCCAAGCCGCCGCCGGTAGAGCGGGCCGTTTCGCCAAACAGCAGGAAGTTGCGCACCACGTAGCTGTAGTGCGCCCCCACGGCCAGGTTTTCCCGGCCCAGAAACTCGTACCGGTTATACAGCTCCGGCTGCCGCTGCACGGGCTTGTCGAAGCTGGTATTGACGCCGGTGAGGCCCAGGCTGAGGTGGCCGCTGCGGCTGGTGTAGGTGACGTTGCCGCCCCCAATCGTCTCGCGCAGGGCCTGCCGGTCCGCCAGCTCGTTGGCCGTGCGGTGGAAGCCGGTCAGCAGAAAGCCGGAGGAAAACTCATCGAACCGGGCCAGCGAATCCGTGGCGGCCTGCACGTTGGCATCGATCCGCTTGCGCGACAGGAAGGCCGTGGCCCGGATGGTGGGCGCCAGGGCCACGGTGGCCGCCGCGCCCCGGAAAAACGTGCTTTCCAGCAACGACGAATACGCCCGCACGCCCAGGCTGCTGCGGCGGATGGTGGTAATGGTTTCGGCGCCCTTGCCCACCTGCAGCCCCGACGAGAGCAGCAGGCCCTGCCCAAACTGGAGCTGGTAGTCGCCCAGGGCCAGGGTTTTGAGCTTGCCGCGCTCCTGCAGCAGCATGTGGGCCGAGTAAAAGTCGGCGCCGTAGCGGCGGGAGCTCGGGCTCCAGACCAGCGGCTCGCCGGCATCTTTCTCGGCCGTCAGGCCGAAGCTGAAGTCGCGGGCGTGGCTGACGCGGTAGCGCACCATCAGCTTGTCGGGCGAGCCAAGGTAGCGGCTGGGGAGCCGGCCGCCGCTGCTGTCGGCGGCCGAGTAGCCCTTGCGGCCCTGCAGCACCCGCTCGTAGCGCACAAACAGGGCGTTGTTGTCTTCCCGGGCCATGCGCTGCCACAGCGGGGCGCGGCTGCCGCTGGCATTGGGCTGCACCGCAGCGAAGGGCGACACGCGGTAGATGGTGCGCAGATCGAAGCCCTGAATGCTTTGCAGCTCGTAGAGGCTGAGCAGGCCGCCGTGCCGCTGCCGGTGCTCCAGCAGGCTGGAAATCTGGGCTTCGGAAAACAGCAGCAGCCCGCGCAGCTCTTCCCGGCTGGCCGTGTTCAGGTTGAGGGGCGTCTGGTAGTATTGCAGCAGCGTTTCGTAGAGGTCCTCGTAGGGTACCTGGTCGCTTTGGATTTCGGCGAAGAGCTCCTGCACCAGCCGGTCGAGGTCGGCGGCGGGGCGCACGTATTCCTGGGCCCGGGCGCGGGGGGCGGCCAGCAGCCACAGCAGCGGCAAAGCCAACAGATACGACCGGCGCTTCATGGGGCTTTGCGGGGTTGCAGGCTCACGCTCAGGTGCTGGCTCAGCCCCAGCCGCGACTGCCAGGCCGCCGCGTAGTCGACCCGGAGCTGGCCGGCCCGCAGCCCGATGCCACCGGTCGTTTGCTGGGTCAGGGACGAAAAGCCGGCCCGCACGGCCAGCGCTTCCACGGCCTGGTATTCCAGGCCGCCCTTGAAGTCGGCCGACTGGTCTATGGCCTTCTCGGTTTCCACGTTGAGCAGCACCTTGGTGGCGGGCTGGTACGAAAACCCGGCCTTGAGTACCGTGGGCACCCGCTCATCGTCATACTTAGCCAGCCTGGCCTGGTTCAGGTTGTAGAGGTAGGCCCCAAAATACAGCCGCTTGGGCACTACCTCGGCCTGTCCGCCCACCGAAGCCATCATGGAACGCCGGCTGCCCAGCCCCTCAATGCTCACCTGCAGCATATCGACCCGCGCGCCGATGCTGAACAGCCCGCCGCGGTAGCCGTAGCCCAGGCCGATGCGCTGCTCCGAGTACAGCTTGTCGCCGAAGCGCTGCACCTCTACTCCGGCCACGCCGTTGCGGGCTTTGCCGTCGCGCAGGCCGCCCAGCGGCGCGGCGGCGGTGAGCACGGCGGTGTTCAGAGCCCGGCTGAGGTAGCGGTTCTCGGCATATACGCCCACGAAAGCCTCGGTAAGCTGGCCCAGCCCGGCCACGTTGTTGCCCATTGCCCAGCCGTCGGGCAGCGCTACCGACGCATTGCCCAGCGCCGCCGCCCGGGCCCCGCGGATGCCGGGCCCATTGCCCTGCGCCCCAGCCGAATAAGCAAGAATCACTAAAGTACCCGCGAGAAAGTAGCGTTTTAACATAAGCACCCAAATAGAAGTTTGAGCCGGATAGCACAGACACAATGCTACACTTTTCCCGGCAATAAAATACAATATTTTCACCTTTATATCATTTATTCATTTTCCTGCGTATTCGCCGCGCCGGAGCCCAAAAAAGCCCCTTCGCAGGGGGCGAAGGGGCTTGCTCTACTTAGAATAGGTTCGGGTGTAATTCAAAACTACGCGGTTGATTTTTTAAACAGGTCGGTAAGCAAGTGCATTTGTGGACTTTTCAGGGCCGAGCGTAAGCGTACGAGGCGGTCGAGCC
>NZ_BAABDH010000073.1:0-3786 GCF_039539525.1 Hymenobacter algoricola
ACCCAGGCTCACAACTATAGCTTCACCGACGCCGGCATCGGCAGCCGCCACGCCGGCACGGTTTACTACCGCCTGCAGCAGGTCGACACCGACGGCACCACGGCCGACAGCCCCGTGCGCGCCATCAGCTTCGGCGAAAGCACTGCCCGCGTCGAGCTGTACCCCAACCCGGCTACCGACCAGACGACGCTGGACCTGACGACGCTGGCCGCTGGTGACTACCAGGTCACGGTAGTGGATGCGGCGGGCCGCACGCTCAGCTCGGCTACCTACGCCGGGGGCGCCAGCTATAAGCTCAGCACCCAAAACCTGTCAACGGGCCTCTACCTGCTGGTAGTCCGCGGGCAGGGTGTCAGCATCCTGAAGCGCCTGGAAAGAAAGTAATTCTGCTGACCAGGACTCCCTGAAAAAAGCCTCTTCTGTCGAAGAGGCTTTTTTGCGTTCGAACCCAAGCAGCGGCCGGCTTGTGCACCTTCGGCCTCTTTATTTTAGCTTGCTCAGCCGCTGTTTCCGCGCCTTTTAGAGGAAGTGCCGGCTGCGAAAAGGGCCGCGGCCGGCAAGGCTTTGACCGACCGCATCCAACTATCCCGTGTAGAAGAAGAATAAAATATACTGTATAATCCATTTATACTGAGTAGTTTTGAGATAAATATGATACTCTGCCCATACTGTAGAGTCTTGTCTTTGCCCCTTCTTCGCTCTTCTCATACCCTTTCCATGAAATCAATCTTACGCCTGGCATCCGTCATTTTGTGCTGTCTGCTGTTGGAGCCCATTCAAGCGCGGGCACAATCGGAGGGGGGAGCCTTCTCCTGCGACGGCACCTTCTACCAAGTCCGCCAGTTCGGCTCAGCCGGCACTGCGGTATCCCGCCTGTACACGGTCAACCGCACGACCACTACCTATACTACCGGGCCCGTTGTGGGCGACGGGTCCGGTAGCGGCTTCGGCACCAGCGGCTCCCTGTTGCGCGTTGTAAATGCGCTGTCCTACAACTCGAGCGACGGCTACATGTACGCGCTGGACTATCCGGCTGACAACGGTACGCCGCCGGCTCAGATCCACTTGTACAAGATCGGCAAGGGCGGCATCAAAGACCTGGGCGCGACCAATCTGCCTTCGGCGCAGTATAGCTGCGGTACGGTCGACAAGAACGGCTACATGTTTGTATTGACCCGCAACCAGGCCAGCACAACCTACCAGAACGTGCTGTTTCGCCTTAACCTGAACAACCTGACTACTGCTCTGACCCAGCACGATCAGTACACCCTGCGCAACGCCGCCGACACGGCCCCGGCCAACGGCCTGTTTGCCGATATTGCCTTCAACCCCGCCGACGGCAACCTCTACGGAGTCGACCTGCCCGGTACGCTCACCAAGCTCGTCATCAACCAGGCCGCTTCGAAAGCGTTGGTTACGACCATTTCCACGGGGACGGGCTCCGTTTCCGTAGGCTCCGCCTTCTTCGACGTTGCGGGCAACCTCTACGGCTACTCCAACGGTACGACCGCCACTGCCAACTCCGGTGCTTTCCTGCAGATCAACACCACGACCGGGGCTACTACCACGCTGAGCTCGTTGGAGCCCGTGACCAACAGCGACGGGGCCAGCTGCATCAACCCCAGCCAGCGCATCGACATCGTAAAAGAGGTCAACAGCATTACGCGCACGACCACGACGGCAGGCCTGGCCAACCGCGAGTTCGACATTGCCTTTACCCTGCGCGTGAAGAACACCAGCACCGCTACGGACGACAACGTGCAGGTCAACGACTTCCTGTGGAGCGGCGTTTCCGGGGGCGTACGGGCCAACACCACTTTCTCCACTACCACGGGAAAAGTGCCGACCAACGTAGCCATCCAGGTTGCTCCTTCCGTTACGGCCGACCCGGGCAACGTAAACCCGGTATTCCAGCTTGCCGCCAACCCGACCTTTACGGGAATAGGCGGGCCGGTGCCGGCCAGAACAGCCGCCCTGCTCACCGGCGACAAGTCGCTGACGGCCGGGCAGGTTGCTATTATCACTTTCACCGTCCGCGTGACGTACGCGGCCACGGCCAACGTTCCGGCGCGGGTAACCAACGAGGCCTACGCTTCGAGTACCTTCTCGACCAGCAGCAACCTGACCGGCTACGCTCAGAATACCTCCACCGGCTTTATTTCCGCTCCCGACCTGCTGCAGGCCGCGGACCGCTCGACCGATGGTCCGACGCTGCCGCTGGTTGCCAACGACGATACGCCAACGCCCAGCCCGATCTTCTTCTCCACCTCCATCTCCGGAACTGTCTTTGAAGACATCAACTACGGTGGCGGGGCCGGGCGCACTCAGGCCGCCAGCAAAGGCACTGGCTCGGAAGGGGTCCGGGTAGAGCTGTACAGCCTCACGGGCAGCTTCCTGACCTTTACTACTACGGATGCCGCGGGCAACTATGTGTTTACCACCACCAATGGCACGACGGCCCTGGCCGCCAGTACTTCCTATCAGGTCCGGGTGGTAAACCAAACCATCGTCAGCAACCGGCCCGGTACTACGACCGGGCTGCTGGCGGTCCAGACTTTTAAAAACGGCGCGACCAACGAAGTAGGCGGAGCGGAGCCGGATAAAACTGACCTGCCCGCCAACGCCGGCACGGTCACCGGCGCCGGTGGCCAGACTCTGACAGCCTTGCAAACCGCCAACCCGGGCAAGGTTGCCGAAACGATTACGACTGTAACTACTCCCCTGGCTGCTGCCACCACGCCAGCCGCTCTGGGAGTCGACTTCGGGTTTAACTTCGATCTGGTAGTCAATACCAACAACTCGGGCCAGGGCTCGCTGCGGCAATTTATTACCAACAGCAATGCCCTGCTCAACGACAACCTGGTGCAGGTCAGCACCGTGGCCAGCGTGACGCTGACGGAGGGTACGGAATACGCCATCTTCATGCTCAATGATGGCCGCGTAGCCGGGGCCCCGGCTGGGTTGCGCAACGGCATGACCGCCCCGTTGGGCTACAGTGCGACTACCAAAATCTTCACGTTCACGTCCGCTACGCAGCCCACGATTCAGGACAACAACACGGCCATCGACGGCAAGCTGCAGTCGAACCTGACGGGGGAAGGCGCTGCCCCTACTCCCAACAACACGGGTGCAGAAGTTGCCTTCAGCTTCAGCGGCGCGAACCGCGGGGGGCTGCTCGTCACGGGTTCCGGGGCCCGCATTGCTTCGATCAACGTATCGGGTGCCGGCACTGAGGCAACCAGCCGGAGCCTGAACACGACCGGAGCCGTCCTCTCCGATGGGGCCGCCATTACCTTCACCGGTGCCGGCACTACGGGCGGAGTGGTTACGGATGTGACCGGCCAGAACAACACGGTAGCCACCGTGCTGCTCCAGGGCGGCGCTACCGGGATTACCGTTAGCAACAGCGTGCTGCGTGCGGCCCGCTCCGTAGCCGCTACGGGCACTACCGTGGCCTATGATGGAGCCGGCATCATCCTGTCCGATGCTTCGGCCAACACTATCAGCAGCAACAGCATCAGCAGCAACAGCGGCTACGGCATCAACCTGCAGGTTTCTACGACTGGCACCAACGATGGCAACACCATCACGGGCAACACCATCACGGGCAATGGGGCCGGTACGGCCACCGCAAATGATAATGGCCTGAGCATTCAGGAAGGCAACGACAACTTGGTGCAGGCCAACACCATCACCGGCAACTCCGGCGACGGGATCATGGCCATGAGCGGCACCAGCGGCAACCGCTTCACCCAGAACAACACGGGCAACAACAACGGCAACGGC
>NZ_BAABDH010000074.1:0-4013 GCF_039539525.1 Hymenobacter algoricola
CCCGTATTGCCGAAGTTGTGCGGGCGCTGCCGTGGAGTATTTGTCCCATAAGTGCGTGCGAAATTCCAGCCCGGAAAATACACCATCTCTCCCTGGGACTATACATCTAAAGGGCTTTTATACCCTCGGGTTTACAATTTGCCCCTTAGGCGGCCCTTCTTACTCCAGGCGAAACCAGTCGATATCCGCGTTGCCGGCATCGTTGAACTTGGCGGGGCAGGTGCTGAACAGGCCCTCTTTGCGCCGATCCACTTGCCTTCCACCGCTTGAAACTCCGCTTCCAGGGGCTGAAACTGCTGTCCGTCGAAGCTGTAGTTGAACTGGCATTTGGCGCCCGGGCGCACGGCCACCCGGAGGTAAACAGGCTGCGTAGCCTACAGCACCGCCACCGGTGCCGTCGTCGTTTCTGGGCTCAGCTTATCGGCCTAGCGGCATACGCTCTGACTGAGCTGCAGCTGGCCGCGCTGGTTGGTCAGCAAAATGTAGGCGTAGCCAGCCCCATCAGCATCAGCCCCACCTTTTCTCCGTCTACCCGGGAGGTAAACATCAGCTTGGTGGTAGCTGTGAACGTTTCGGCCGGCAGCTTCTGCAACAGCAGGTTGGGCAGCTGCCACAGGTTTCGATAGTTCTCTGGTAGCAGCACCGAGTACAGCCGCAAATATCCCTGCGGACTGTTCAGGTAAGCCCAATAGTTCTGCGGGTTGGCGTGCCACTGCCATTGCAGCCCTAGACCGGAGCCGCTGAACTCGTCGGATGTTGGCGGCATGGCAAGCGGCGGCACCTTGCTTTTCACCGCGGGCTTGCGGTGCGTCAGCACGGGCTGGCCTTTGCCGTCGCCATCGGGGTCCTCGCCGATAATGGGCCAGTCGTTTTTCCAACTCATGGGCTGCAGATGCACTACCCGCCCGTAGGGACCCTGGTCCTGGAAATGCAGAAACCAGTCTTCCCCAGTGTCGGTATCGGCCCAGGCACCCTGGTGGGGCCCGTTGATGGCCGTTTTGCCCTGGTCCAGCACAATACGCTCTTCATACGGGCCATACATGCTCTTGGCGCGCAGCACCGGCTGCCAGCCCGTTGCGACGCCCCCGGCCGGGGCGAAGATGTAATAGTAGCCGTGGCGCTTGTAAAACCTGGGGCCCTCCGGCGTCGGGTGGTTAGCGTGTCCGTCGAAGACCAGCGCATCGTCGCCGGTCAGGTGCCGGCCGTCGGCACTCATCGGACTCACCGCCAGAATGGTTTTGATACCTGCCCGGGACCCCGCAAAGCCGTGCACAAGCTAGGCCTTGCCATCGGTGTCCCGGAGCGGAAAAGAGCCAATCCAGCCTTGGGCTTCCTTCACGCACACCGACGTCGACCAGGGTCCCGCCGGATTCTTAAGCCTTGGTCATGAAGATGCCCAGGTCCGGGTTGGGCTCATAGATGTAAAACTCCTTGTTGTAGTGACCCAGAGCCGGCGCCCATACTCCGTTGCCGGGCTGGGTGGGGCACGCTGTAGCGAGCCAGGGGCGGCTGGTGCTCGAGCACGGCGCCAATCAGGCTCCAGTTAGCCAGATCCTGGGGGGGGGGACAGCAGCCGTAGCCTGGGCACCGCGTTGAAGCTGGAGGAAGTCAGGCAAAAATCCGCGCTGAAGCGAATAACATCGGGGTCAGAGTAATCGGCATAGGGAGCCGGGTTTTTGTAGGTGCCGTTGCCCAGGTCCAGCACCCGTACTTTCGAAAGCGTCGTTCCTGACTGGGCCTGGCCGGGTAAAGGCCGCGCCAGCAAGTCTATTCCCAACAGCTAGCGGAACCGGCCGAGGCGGCAGCCTCCAGGGCCGCCCAATACCGAACAAGCGGCAAGCAGCAAGACATGGGGGAAGGCAGGCACAACAGGGCTGTAAATAAGCACCGTCTTCCTGAAAGCGGCGGCCGTGAACAGCAGTGCGTGGCTACTGCGAGTTTGCGCTGCTCTCGTGTTACTGTTCATAGCAAATGCCTAAGCGAATGGCTGGAGCAGCCAGGGCTTAGGCATTTATGGGGTAAAGCAGGAACTTGACGAGTTAAGCTGCCCGCTCTTTTGCTTGGTGTGCCGGGTGCAGCAACAGCCGAGACGCCTGGGGCGCCGCCGCCCGGGCAGTGGCACGAGCCTGCTTCAATACCTTATGGATGGTGACGGTACAGATACTGTCCACGTAGCCTAGTTCTACTACGCGCTTGGCCAGGGCTGTAAGGGTTACCCGCTTGCCTTTGGCCGTGGCGCGCTCAGTGAACCGCCGGAGCTGGGTTTCCATTTTCGGGGTCAGCTTGTTGGGTGCTCCGCACCGCCGGATGGCATGCAGGTAGTTCTGGAAGCCGTCCTCGCCATAGGCCCGCCGCATGCTATATACCCGGTGGATGCTAAGGTGCAGCAACTCGGCCGAATCCTGCACCGACAGGTTGGCCTGCCAATGCTGCAAAACCAAAGCCCGGTTGCGCTGCTGACGGGAAAGTATTTCTGAACTTATAAAGTTGGTGAGGTAAGCCTGCTGCTGATTAGATAGGCTTACGGACTGACGATGACGCCCCATTTACAGTAGAAATAACGGGTTGGAAAGCTTTTAAGAGCCAGAAACAAATTTTTGCTGCTGCTTCAATGCCCTAAATGTAATACGGTTGATTAGTTTGTGCAAACGTTTGCACAAACTAATCAACTTTTCCGCCCCGGCCAATCTGAGTTGGTTACGCTATTGCCTGGTTTACGCCGTTAATTGCCCATTGCTCAATCCTTCAGTCGAGGCAAACTGCCCGAATTGTACGACCTTGCCTGCAGATCATTTCTTTTGCCTGTGCCTATTCACCGCGCCTCCATCTCCGACCTTGCTGCCCAGCTAAACCTCTCGGTTTCGACTGTATCCCGTGCCCTGAGCAACAACAGCCGCATCAGTGAGGCTACCAAGAAAAGGGTGTGGGACAAAGCCCGTGAACTGCACTATCAGCCCAACCACTTGGCAGCAGCTTTGCGCAAAGGCCGTAGTAATACCCTGGGCATTGTTATTCCGCATATCGATGGGCAGTTCTTCGCCCTGGTAGTCAAAGGCATTGAAACCTTGGCCAACCAGGCGGGCTTCAACCTCATGATTTGCCAATCAAATGAAAAGGTCGAACAGGAGCGCAAAAATATAGAAGCTTTGCTGAACGCGCAGGTCGATGGTATTCTGGTTTCCATTTCCCTCTACACCCAGGATTTTCAGCATCTGGAGGAAGTTCGCCGCCGGGGCATCCCGCTGGTTTTCTTTGACCGGATCATGGAAAGCCCCCTCACCAGCGCAGTAGTACTGGATGATTATCAAGGAGGATACGATGCCGTTTCGCATCTCATCGAGCAAGGCTGCCAGAGAATTGCCCATCTAGGCGGCCCACAGCACCTCAATATCTGCCGAAACCGCTATCAGGGCTACGCCGACGCCCTGCAAAAGCACGGCTATGCCCTCAACCCGGCATTAGTGCATTTCAGCGACCTTTCGATGCAGGATGGACGAGAGGGAATGCAGGCACTGTTACGGCAGGTTCCCATACTCGATGGCGTATTTGCGTGCAATGATCTAGCCTTAGTTGGTGCTATGCAAATGGTTAAGCAGCAAGGCCTGCGTATTCCTCAGGATGTAGCCCTTGCCGGTTTCAGTAACGAGTTATTTGACTCTCTGACAGAACCCATGTTAACGTCTGTTGACCAACGTTGTGAGGAAATGGGTAAAACAGCCGTACAGCTCTTACTAGATATGATTGCTGCCGGCGACCAGGAAATAGCGCCCCGCCATGTGGTACTACAACCTACACTATTGATTCGCGGCTCGTCACAGAGAAAATTACTGTAAGTGCTCTAAAATAATTCGTAGTAGTATTAGTACCTCCGCAGGCCAGAAACTGTCAGCAGGCCACTACCCGCCGAAGCCTGGGGGCCTGGGCCGGGTACCCGGGGGGTGGGGTGAGGCCATAAACGCGTTCAGCCCCCGCTCCGCAGCACGAGGCGCGGAACGGGGGCTGAGCGGTAGTAA
>NZ_BAABDH010000075.1:0-4073 GCF_039539525.1 Hymenobacter algoricola
ATGTGAATTTCGCTTCAACCATCGCTACGAAAACGTGTATAAAGTCTTGCTCAAAGAACTTCGCCAACGGCCCCTCTAAGCTCGATTTGCTTCCTAAGCCCCAAACCGATAGGAATAAGAAAACCGCCGGGTGTTGTTCCCGAAGGAGTTAACCTCATCAATAATTACTGCTCTGACGCGGGTATTGCTGCGCTCCAGGAGCGCGTTTCTGAGCATGTTGTAGGGAATGAGCAACAGGGCTACTGTCAAGAAACCGAAGCCAATCAGGGCTTGCAATTTGGTAAGCCAGGAAAGCTGATGTTTCTTTTTTAAAGGACGCATTTGGTAAGCTGTGCGAGGTCTAGTTCAGCCAAAGGGTCCGAAGGTAAAGGTGCGTTTCCATACCTTCGGGTATGGGAGCTAAACATGTATGCTTTGCGTGTCGCAAAGCCTTCAACTCGCCGCACGGACACATCGGGCCTCAGAAGTGCCCAGAATGTGGTGAGCCGATCGTGGTGCTACCGCAACGCTTTCGTCCGCCTCGAAAGGGGGACGACGACAAGTGGGCCACCGCCCGGTTTCTTGTCAACCACGGGTTCTACTACCAGCACATCGGCCTGCTAGACGCACCTCCCGCTGGCAAAGGCGCGTTACCGCAGTACGTACCCTATCCAGAGACAGTACGCGAAGCCAAGGAGTTTATCGAGACCTATCGGGCGTGGGCCAGAAAGAAAGACTAGCACCCAAGCTACCGCTCAGCGCAACGTTCATAAAAACGGTCTTATTTGGTTAGCATAAGGGGACGTATCGGACTAACGTTTAATTATAAGATATTCGTGAGAAGGTCAAAGGCAGATCCAGACAAACTGGTTAAACAAATTCTACTCGATGAGTAAACGGCTCGATAATGAGGGTGCGTTCATTTCCTGCGTTTCAACAATGTATACGCCCTTTGCGAGTCCTATCACCGACAAGTCAACTGTTCCGCGGCTAGGAGCCATCACAAGGCGGCCTGCCATGTCAAATACTCTCACTCGTGCAGTCGCAGAAATTCCTCCAATGTGAAGAATGTCTGCGGCTGGGTTGGGCCACAAGCGAATATTATTGTGAGGCTTAACTGCTCGAATAGCTAAGGGGCCAGCGGTGGATCGAAAAACCAAGGATCCATTGGTGGTACCGTCACCGAACTGGCCAAAGTCATTGTTGCCCGTAGCAAACAAGCTGACGACCGTAACGGCGAGGGTGAAGGTATTGCCTGCGGCAGCCAGGTCCCATTGGCGGCCGGTAAATTCCTGGGTTGGAGCAATCGGGTTGTTCGTGGAATTAATGCCAAGCTCCCCATCGTAATTTTCACCCCAACTCCAAACTGATTTATCCGAGCGCTGGGCTACTGCATGCGCCCCGCGCGCGCTGATGTGCGTCCATGAACTTCCCGCAGCAGCTCCGACCGGTGGTGGCACCACTACCGGCAGGCTCGCAAAACCTGTTGGTGTTACGCTGCCACCTAACTGGCCACTATCATTGGCACCGCACGCAAAGAGAATGCCGTCCGAGCGCAACGCCAACGAAAAAGCCTCCCCGGTGGCTAGCTCAACCCACGACTGAGTAGGGGAGCGAGGCGCCCGAAAGGCTAGGGTGGGAAAAGAGCGCACGTAGGTGAGCGTGCCCAAGCCTAGTTGAGCTCGTTGATCCCGACCCCATCCCCACAGTGAGCCATCCGAGGTCAAGCCCAGGGTATGGTCCTCAGACGTCACCACCCGGGTCCAATAGGCACCTTGTGCGCCTGTGGGCGCAGGAATTTGCACCGGTCGTGATTGCATAACGCCTGAGTTGTCACCCAACTGTCCCCAATAATTAGCTCCCCAAGCCCATAAGGTTCCGTCTGAGCGTAACGCCAGCGTGTGATTGGCCCCAAGTGCGACATAAGCCCATCGCGTGCCTGGCGCGGCAGTAGCGGGTGGAGGTACTTGTACAGGCCGTAGGTGGGGCGTTGTCGTGCCGTCCCCCAATTGCCCGTTGGTGTTGTCTCCCCACGTCCAGAGGCTGCCATCGGATCCGATCGCCGCAGAATGAAAAGTCCCAGCTACAACTGCGGACCAGCGCGTTCCGGCCACACCGCTTGGAGCCGGCAGCCGAGTTGGCCGGAAGCGGTCAATTATTGAGCCATCACCCACCTGACCCGCATTGTTGCGTCCCCACAACCAGATGCTGCCAGTGGTGTCCAGGGCAGCGGCATGGTATGCACCGGCCGACACCTGATCCAGAGGCGATGGCAGACTTTGGCCTTTGCTGGGGCCTGATGACCACAGCAACAGTGCTAAGCTGAACAGATACCACAGCTGGCTTGGGATTGAAAAAGACGGACGCATAAGAAAGGGGAAATTATTTCATCGGTGCACACATCACTAATTCGAGCGCTACGGAACAGTATGAACCTACTCTTTGACAACTCCAAATGCATGTGAGTTGCCCTGTAACGGTTGCGTTATAATCCAATATCGTCCTGGTACCAACCCCCGAAGTTCGATTCCCATCATGCTGATCTCGGCAATTTTTACTTGTTGGCCAAGGGCGTTGTATATCAATACCTTAGTGCCAGGTGCCACCCCCTCCAGCGTTACCCAGTCATGAGCAGGGTTGGGGAACAACTTAGCTTGGGTAACCAAGGGTGTTTTTACCGGCAGTGGTGTTACCAGAGAGGGGCGATAATAAAGTGACCCATTCAAGGTTCCGTCTCCCAATTGCCCAACGTTGCGTTGGGGCGCGATTGCGCCGGTCGCGAAAACGCGGCTGCTCCCTTGCGCCAAAGCTAGGGAGTGCATGGTTCCACCTGCTATTTGGGACCAACGCCCCCGGGTAAACTCTTGCACCGGTTGTCGCCGGTCCGTAGCGGAGTTATCCCCCAACTGGGCTTCGGAGTTTCGCCCCCAACCCCATAAAGTACCGTCGGAGAGCAATGCCAAGCTGTGTTCTTCGCCAGCAGCGATGCGCGCCCAGCGCGTACCAGGAGCCGCAGTAGCTGGGACGGGAATTTCAGTTGCTGTCAGGTTGCGTATTACTGTGCCCGCCCCGGTCTGGCCTCGCCCATTCTCACCCCAAGACCATAAAGTCCCATCAGAGCGCAACGCCAAAGAATGGTCCTTGCCCGCTGCAATTGCTATCCAGCGTGTACTACCTGTAGCAGGTACGGATACCAATGTCGGTGTGGATAGGTATAATCCAACCGTCTGCGTGCCGAGCTGTCCAAAATTGTTCGTTCCCCAGGCCCAAAGTGTGCCATTGGATAGGAGTGCCAGTACGTGCCCATTGCTAGCCGCCACCTGAGACCAATGCGTCCCCGAATAAGTAGCCGGAACGGGAACAATGATGGGTTGCAACTGGACTCCGTTAAGGGTGCCTGTTGCCAACAGGCCTTTGCTTGCCGAGCCCCAGGCCCACAACGTGCTGTCGGAGCGTTGTGCCAGCGTGACTTGCGAAACGGCGGTCACGCTAGACCAAAAAGTGCCGGGTGTTGCGTTTGCCGGGTGTGCTACGAGCACTGGAGCGAAGCGGTCAATTGTTGTACCGTCCCCTAACTGACCGGTATTGTTGTAGCCCCAGGCCCACAACGTTCCATCCGTCCGGATTGCACATTCATGGTCATCGCCGACTCCCATCGTTGTCCAAGTGGTGGCAAGGGCCGCCGAGGCGGGCGTCGGGACTAGTCGAGGACGCAACTGGCTCACGGTTGCATTGGCTGGATAGGTATCATACTGTGCTCCCCATTCCCACAAGGTTCCATCCGCATGCAACGCCATAGATGAGTTGCCTCCTGCTTTTATTGCCACTGGAGCACCTTGGGCACAAGCATAATAATCTGTTACGAGCAGAGGAATTGAGAATAAAAGCAAACGCGCCGCTTTGAAATTCATATTTATCACAGCCTTATAGAGTAAAAAAACACATTACTAGAAGCAGAAATACTGGCCATTCACATCAAGACAACGGAAAGTGTACTACTCCCCAAAAACTGGACAGTTTAGACGGGGTTTGTTAAGCAAATTGATGGCGGGTTGAAGGTAGGGATTTGAGCGAAAACTTGTGCGGGTGTTTGG
>NZ_BAABDH010000076.1:0-4220 GCF_039539525.1 Hymenobacter algoricola
ACGGAATTTAAGGGTCGAAATTTTGCTGCACTTATAGTAGCGGTTAGCAGGCTGCATAACAGTAAGTTACGCCCATTCTCTTGACTTCTGCTTCCTAAGCCCCTCGGTTTTATCAACAGGGCCATGCTTATACCGGCAATTCCCTGAATAGCCAATACCAAGTGGGCGACTCCGTGTGGGTAAAGTACGTGCCAGACTTCCCGCGCTTCAACCGGATTGTAGAACTAAACGAGTAGATCACGTTACAGCTCGTTATAATAGAATCCCAGATCGACACCGCAAAAGATAAGTCGATTCGATCACGTGAGCCAATCGTGAGCCAATTCACCTATCGAAAAACACGCCTCTACAGCGTCCATTCAGCGAATTGCCGTTGAGCGCCATCTGGTGATGAGCCAATCATGAGCCAATCAACCGGTACTCTGTTCCGGCTCCGCGGGTCCCGGTTTTCTGCAGGTAGCCACTCTTTTCCAACTCGCCCAGGTAACGCGTGGCCGTGGGCTTGCTCACGCCCAGTTGCTGCTGTACCAACGTATTGGTAATACTGCCGTGTTGCCCCGTGTAGAGCAGTACCGGAATCAGCTCCGCGCGCACGCCTTGTTGCTGCCAGTAGGCCGGGGAGTACTCGGCGAAGGCCACCACGAAACCCGAGGCCTCGAAGTAGAAGCGCGGGGCCGGCAGGTGGACGGCGCGGCACTCGCTGAGGATCTTAAGGGTGCCGCGGCCCCAGGATTCGATGTAGCCGGCGCGGAAGAGGGTGTTGGCCACGTCCGGATTGAAGGGTTTCGATGGGTGTTTGCGCAACAGGTTCTCCACCGTCCAGCTGTCGGGCAGGTCGCCTTCGTTCCAGAACTGCAATCGGTGCTCGTAGACACTAATCTGCACGGGTGTGCCGCCGCTGTAGTCTTTGTGGGCCAACGCATTGAGCAGGGCCTCGCGCAGGGCAGCAGCGGGAAACGGAGGTTCTTCCAGGCGGCTGGCGCCTTCGTAGCGCACTTGGGCCTTGGTGTACTTGGTCTGCAGCAAATCCAGCGTGCGCTCGACCTGCTGCAGCAGCGGCCCGTGCACTTCGTCTTGGTAGCGCAAATCGTCGTCGGTGGCAAAGAAGCCTATCTTGACGTAGGCCCCGGTGATGAACTTCTCGGGCCTCGGGTGAAACAGCAGCACCGCGGCCCGCTTCAGGTAGTTGCCTTCCACCAGGTTGAGATTGTCGAGCAGCGCCTCGTTGTGGTCGTGCAGGACCTGCTCGTCCACGCGCCCGCTTTTGGCCGCGCGTTGGCGGAAGAGGTCAAAGGCCTCCGCCGACAAATCGGCCGCCGTGACGCCCGGCACCGGCACGCCGTCCCAGCGTTTGCCTTGCTTTTGCAGCAGAAAGGCGCTCAGGGCCGGGCCTTTGAGCTCCTGCTTCGTGCTGCCACTGCGGTAGTGGTACTGTCCCCGGTAGCTGATGGGGTAAGGATAGGGCTCGACGACAATTTCCAGGTACTCCAATCCGCCTTCCTCGTGCCGGTTGACCTCCACGAGGATGCCCATCAAATCGCGCACCTGGTTGGGTAAATCTTCCAGCACCTTGCGGATGTTGGGCAAGCCCACCACTTGGCCGTCGTCGTTTTTGCCGACGTAAATCCGCCCGCCTTGGGCGTTGGCAAAACCACAGATCCACTTGAGGTATTCGTCCCGCCACGACTCTTTCCACTCCACGTTCTGCTGTTCCCGGGCGGTGCTCATGGCTGCGGGGAAGGGGCCGGCGCGGTCTGCGCGTACAACGCCTCCAAGCGCGCCAAGGGCACGGCCTGGTTCTCCAGCGCCATGGAGGCGTACACGGCACGTAGCACCATGGCTTTGACCACGGCCGGGTCCTGCAGCTGGGGGTAACGGTCGCGGAGCTTCATGATAGCAAGGGAAACACGGGAGAACGCAAAGATACCTGGAAACTTCACCCGGTGGAGACGTTGATCGGTACGGTGCGGTGGCTGCCAGGGAATGCCCGGAGCTATTCTCCGCATATTATGCGGAGAATAGCGGGGATAATCGCCGCACGGTGCACCCCACTGGGTACGCCCTCCCCGGGCGTCAACCGGTAAGTGGTTGCTCACGAGACAGCCCCGGCCACCGGACTGGGCAGGGGCCGGGCGTGCAGGGACACGCCGCGGTGGTGTAGATACTTGTAGAAGGTGGCCTTGCAGATGCGCAGGCTGCGGGCCATGTCGTCGACACTCAGTTCCTGGGCCTTGTAGAGCAACTCGGCCGCGCGGGCCGTTCGCTGGGCCTCCTCGGACAACCCCGGCTTGCGCCCGCCGACGCGGCCCCGGGCGCGGGCGGCCGCTAGTCCAGCCAGGGTGCGCTCGCGGATGAGCTCGCGTTCAAACTCGGCCAGCGAGGCAAACAGGTTGAGCACGAGCCGGCCCTGGGCCGAGTGGGTGTTGATGGCATCGGTCAGGGAAATCAGGCCGATGTCCCGGCGCTGCAGCTCGGCCACCAGGTCGAGCAGGTGCTTGAGCGAGCGGCCCAGCCGGTCGAGCTTGTAGATGTAGACCGTGTCGCCCGGGCGCACCTGCAGCAAGAGCTTGTCGAGTTCGACCCGGGCGGCGAGGGCGCCGGAGACTTTTTCCTGGTAGATGAGCTCGCAGCCGGCCTGGGTCAGGGCGTCGAGCTGCAGTTCTAAATTCTGGTCGCGGGTCGAGACGCGGGCGTAGCCAATCTTCATGCGGTGGAGTTTACGAAACTCATCTCCTAACGCAGTTTCGTAAACTTTGATTAGTAGACGAGTTTTTTAAACTCGGCACACGTAACAGAAGCGGGTTCCATGTCCTTATGGAACCCGCGGGCTGGTTAGATTAGCGGTTCATTCAAAGGAGCGTTCTAATGCTTCACCTTACCTTGAGCCAATGTTTCGTCTGTCTTTGTGCTATGCTTGGCTCTGCATTGTTTTGCTCCAATCCTCAATGGGGCACGCACAATCTGCGCCCACGGTGGTAGCAGAGCAGGAATTAATGCAGCAGGCAACGCTCATCTTCGAAGGCGAATTAGTGCGAACGGCGTCGTACTTCAACGCGGATAGCACCCGTCAGTTTTATACCAGTTTGGTCCGCATCACCCGCCTATTGAAAGGGCATTCCGATGCCGACACGGTGCAAGTGGTTTACCCCGGCATCCGCATCAGTGCCGTCATTCGTGACCCGCAAACCGGAGAAACGATGCTTGCGATGACCATGCCGCCCTCGCATGGACCCAGCGATGTGGGAGGAAGCGTCCCGCTGCCCGCCGGGAAGCCCGTCGTATTGTTTTGCCGGTCGTTGCCTTCGCGTTTCGCGCCGCGGCCGCCGCGCCTAACCACAGCCCGGCTCCCGGTCCTGGAACGGGTGGGGGGAGCCTGGGACTTATTTCGCGAGGGTTCCATCGTGTCAGACGTAGGCGGACGATTTGCCGACTTCCCAGCCCTCTATCGCTACTTGTCTGAGCACTATCATCTGGGAATCAGGTAAACCTAAACGGTCTTCTATCTTTCACTTTGCTGAACCGAAGCCGTAGCTGGGTCCCCCGTTCGCCGCGACGCCATGAGCAAAGCTAAAAAACAACACTTCCCCACTTCTAGCACGCAGGCGCATCACGCCTTGGCCCTGTGGGCGGCGGCCTGTGCTGAGCACACGCTAACCCTATTTGAAGCCGAGTTGCCCGGGGACCATCGCCCTCGACATGCCCTGCAGGTGGTTCGGCAGTGGGTGCGGGGCGAACGCAGCATGGCCGAGTGCCGGGCGGCCGCGTTTGCCGCGCACGCCGCAGCCCGGCAGGCAACGGGCCCAGCCGCCATCGCCGCGGCACGCTCCAGTGGCCACGCGGCGGCTGTAGCGCACGTCTACACCCATGCGCCTCATGCAGGCACCTACGCCACCAAGGCCGCTGCGCTGGCCGCAGCCGTTCCACAAGCCGCGCAGGAGCTCGAACGGGAGTGGCAACGAGAACAACTCCGCGGGGACCTGCACCCGCTCGCGTTTCCCAAGAGCACATGAGGTTGCCCTTGGGAAATACCTCTTTTAAAGAACCAAGTGCAGCAAAACGGTCCGAAGGACGATACGTAGTCTGGCGCTGCAATCGGGCCTACATTTAACCGCATGTGAGGTGGTCTAGTCGAGGCGCACAGAAACAGGACGTATATTTCCTGAGTCATGACCGCAAAAAAGAGCAAGACTATGCCGGATAAGCGGCGCAAATACGACGAT
>NZ_BAABDH010000077.1:0-4373 GCF_039539525.1 Hymenobacter algoricola
CCCGTATTGCCGAAGTTGTGCGGGCGCTGCCGTGGAGTATTTGTCCCATAAGTGTGTACGAAATTCCAGCCCGGAAAATACACCTTCTCTCCCTGGGACTATACAACTATACCGGGCGGTTTTTTTATATCCGGCCGGCTCTGAGCGGCCGGCCGTCGTGGCGGCAGGAGCTACGTCCGCCGTCCGCTGCCAGAGCCGCGTCGTGGTCCTGCGCACCGTCCTGCAAAACCAGCCGCCCGGACCGGCTGGCGGCAAGCGCTGATCTATTCCCGAAAAATTCGCACTTTACCCGCCCCAACTTTCTGCCCTAACTATTCCCGCTTCATGATCTTCACGCCCAGCCCCATGCTGCTCAAGCTGCTCTACACCCGCGGCAGCCTGCACAATACGCCCGAGGGCGTGGCTTTCAGCATCAAAAACCGCCTCGATACGGTACACCTCTCCCGTATCGACCATGTGCAGATTGATGACCTGCGCATTGGAGCCGGGCAGATTGCGCTGGATCTGGGGGAAGGCGACGTGCGGCCGGCCGCTGCTTTCAACGCCGACGGTGCGGGTTTCACGCTGGCTGTGGGCCAGGCGGCCACCTTCCACCTGGCTACCGAGCACCTCAGGGAAGGCCTGCATACCGTGCAGGTGCAGTTTGCGGCCGACCCGTTTGGCGACCTGAGCGTGGAGGTGGAAGACTCCATCGTGACCACGCCCGACAACCGCACCCGCATTCCGCGCTCCGACGAGGACGACTATTCCGACGCCGCCATTCAGGCCCGGCAGCGCTTTGCCGAGGAGTTTTCGGGGCAGGAGTTCAAGCACCTGAAGCACTACTCCTTCGACGCCCACGACCTGCAGGGCAACTGCGAGCATTTCACCGGCGTGGCCCAGATTCCGGTGGGGCTGGCCGGGCCGCTGCGCCTGAACGGGGAGCACGCCCAGGGCGACTTTCTCATCCCGATGGCCACGACCGAAGGCACGCTGGTGGCCAGCTACAACCGCGGCATTCAGCTGCTCAACCTCTGCGGCGGGGCCAAGTGCACCGTCATCGGCGACGCCATGCAGCGGGCGCCGGTGTTCGTGTTCGATGATGCCCGCGGGGCCCGGGACTTTGGGCGCTGGATTGCCGAAAACCTGGAGCAGATCCGGCCCGAGGCCGAAAGCACCTCCCGCATTGCCAAGCTCCAGTACATCGACACCTACCTGAGCAACAAGTTCGCCTTCCTGCGCTTCAACTACAGCACCGGCGACGCGGCGGGGCAGAACATGGTGGGCCGCGCCACCTTCGCCGCCTGCTCCTGGATTCTGGAGCACTACAAGGGCGCCCCCATCCGCCACTTCTACCTCGAGTCCAACTTCGCCACCGACAAGAAAGCCTCCCAGATCAACGTGATGCGCACCCGCGGCAAGCGCGTGGTGGCCGAGTGCGTGATAAAGCGCGACATTCTGCAGCAGCGCATGCGCGTGACGCCCGAGCAGCTGGCCTACCACGGGCAGGTAAGCAACGTGGGCGCCTTCTTGTCGGGGGCCAACAACAACGGCGCCCACTCGGCCAACGGCATCACCGCCATGTTCATTGCCACCGGCCAGGACGTGGCCAACGTGTCAGAATCGTCGGCCGGGGTGCTGTACTCGGAGGTGACGCCCGAGGGGGATCTGTACATCAGCATTACCATTCCCTCCCTTATCGTGGCCACCCACGGCGGCGGCACGGGGCTGGCTACCCAGAACGAATGCCTCCGGATGCTGGGCTGCGTGGGCCGCGGCACGGTGAATAAGTTTGCCGAAATCGTGGCCGGCGTCGTGCTGGCCGGCGAGCTGAGCCTGGGCGCCGCCATCAGCAGCTCCGACTGGGTGAGCAGCCACGAGCAGTACGGCCGCAACCGCTAGGCCGGGCCTCACCCTTCATCGAGCCGGCCCTATGTCCTTCCGCTTTGCTTTCGTATGGGCCCTCGGCCTGCTGGCGGCCGCCCCTGTCGCGGCCTGCCGGGCCCAGAACCAGACTCCGATGCTCACGCCCCAGGAAGTGCGGGCCTTGTCGACCGGCTACTACTCGGCTTACGAGTATGACCGGGTGGTGGCGAAGGTAGCCCTGACCCCGGAGCAGGCCTATTTCACCCCCGACTGGCTGCCCGGCACCCTGTGGCTGCCCGGCGGCGAAAAAGCCCCCGTTGCGGCGCTACGCTACAACCTGGCGCTGCGGCTGGTTGAAGTTCGGGACCCCACCATTCCGGCCGGGGTACGCATTGTGCCGGTCGGCAGCCTGCGGGGCTTCACCCTCGGGGCGGAGGGCAAGGCCGGCAGCCGCAGCTTCGAGGCCCGGTCGGTAGACCGCAGCGCCAACAGCCGGAATTTCTTTGAGGTCCTGAATGCCGGCGCCCTGCAGCTGCTGCTGCTGCACACCCTCGATGAAAAAGCCGCCAACTGGATTGCCGCCTATAACCTGGAAACCCGGCCCGCCTCCATTGGGCGCGTCACCCGCCTGTTCGTGGCCCGGCCCGGGCAGCAGCTGGTAGAAGAGCTGCCGCTGAAGCGCAAGGCCGCGGAGAAGCTGTTCGGCGACAAGGCCACGCAGGTGGCCGCGTATGCGGCGGGCAAAAACCTGAGCTACGAGCAGGTCCCGGACCTGGTGTGGATGGTCGATTACTATAACAGCCTGCTTAACGTGCCCCACGAATGAGAAAACTCTTCCGGATCCTGGCGTTGCTGCCCCTGCTGCTGGCCTGCGCCGGCAGTGGGCAGGCCCAGTCGACCCATCCCAACGTGCTGGTCAGCACCGTCAACAGTCCGGAGGAGACCTCCATTGCCATCAACCCCAAAAACACCCAGGAGCTGGTAGCGGGCGCCAACATCAGCAACCAGTACTTCAGCACCAACGGCGGGCAGACCTGGACCTGGCGGCCGCTCAGCTCGCCCTACGGCGTGTGGGGCGACCCGTGCGTGGTGGCCGACACGGCCGGGGTGTTCTACTTCTTCCACCTGTCGAACCCCGGCGCCCCGGGCGGCAGCTTCCCGTTTATCGACCGGATGCAGGTGCAGCGGGCCGCCACGGCGGCCACGCCTTTCGCCTTCCGCGGCTTTTTCGGGCTGAACCCGCCCAAGCAGCAGGACAAGGAGTGGGTGGCCGTGAACCGGCGCACCAACGCCCTGTACGCCACCTGGACCGAGTTTGACACCTACGGCAGCCTCTCACCCACCGACAGCTCCCGCATTCTGTTCAGCAAGTCCCTGGACCAGGGCCTGACCTGGTCCACTGCCAAGCGCATCAGCAAAGTGGGGGGCGACGCCATCGATGAGGACAACACGGTGGAAGGCGCCGTGCCGGCCGTGGGGCCCAACGGGGAAATCTACACGGCCTGGGCCGGGCCGCTGGGGCTCACCTTCAACCGCTCCCTCGACGACGGCCTGACCTGGCTGCCGAGCGAGAAGGTAATCACCAGCGTGCCCGGCGGCTGGGACTATGGCGTGGCCGGCATCTACCGCGCCAACGGCCTGCCCATCACCGCCTGCGACGTGAGCTCGGGGCCGCACCGCGGCACCATCTACGTAAACTGGAGCGACCAGCGCAACGGCCCTTCCGACGCCGACGTGTGGCTGGTGCGCAGCACCGACGGCGGCCTGAGCTGGAGCGCCCCGCGCCGGGTAAACAACGATGCGCCCGGGCACCAGCAGTTTTTCACCTGGATGACCGTGGACCAGGCCACCGGCTACCTGTGGTTTGTGTTCTACGACCGGCGCAGCTACCCCGCTTCCGCCACCGAAACCCGCACCGACGTGTACGCCGCCCGCAGCACCGACGGCGGCCTGACGTTCCAGAACTTCCGCCTCAGCCAGTCGCCCTTCGTGCCCAGCCCCAACGTATTCTTCGGCGACTACACCAACATCACGGCCCACAACAACGTGGTGCGCCCCATCTGGACCCGCCTCGACAACCGGCAGCTCAGCGTCTGGACGGCCCTGATCGACGTGACGGTGCTGGGCAATAAAAACGCGGCCAAGCTGCCCGGGCTGAGTTTGCAGGTGTACCCGAACCCGGCCCGCGAGGCCGTGCAGCTGGCCCTGCAGCTGCCGCTGGCCGCTCCCGCCACCGTACGCCTGCTCAGCGCCGAGGGCCGCCTGGTGCGCACCATTCTCAACCACGAGCCCCTGCCCACCGGCCAGCGCCAGCTCACCATTCCGGTAGCCGACCTAGCCGCGGGCGTGTACCTGCTCGAAGCCCAGGTGGGCGACTACAGTCTGCACCGCAAGGTGACGGTGGTACGCTAACGGCTTCATCAACTGTCTCGTCCGGCTATATGTTGACATGAATAAGGCAAGGGCCCCGCTCGGATTTTCCGGCGGGGCTTTTTCCTTGCGAATGGACTTGATTGGGGGTTAAGTAG
>NZ_BAABDH010000078.1:0-4402 GCF_039539525.1 Hymenobacter algoricola
CTACTTAACCCCCAATCAAGTCCATTCGCAAGGAAAAAGCCCCGCCGGAAAATCCGAGCGGGGCCCTTGCCTTATTCATGTCAACATATAGCCGGACGAGACACAGGCGCTTCGAAAAAAGCGTCTGGTCTAGCTGTTTTGCAGATCCTGCTCGGCGCTGTTGGCCGTGTCGGGGTGCTGCACCTGCTTGCCGGCGGCCAGCAGGGCCTCGCCCAGCTTCTCAACGCGCGGCTGGGTGTTGCCATCGGCAAATACGGCGGCCTTCACGGTGTTTTCGCCCAGACGGGTGAGCAGGCGGCCGATAACGTCCTTGTCGTAGGTACCGGAGCCGAAATGGGCTTTAAGCTCCTGCAGATCCACCACGACCTGGTGCAGCTCGGGGTTGTTGGCATCCTTGATATCCTGAATCCAGCGCTGCAGGGTGTTGTCGAGGCCGGAGCGCTCTACTTCTTCCAGCAGATTGCCGCTTAGCAAGGTGGCGGCGGCGTCGAGGTGTACTTGGTTTTGAACTTCGGTCTTTTCCATGGTGGGGTGTTTTGGCGGCAGGATAAAAGCCCTGTCCCGTGGTAAGCTAACGTTCAGGCGCGGGTAGGGTTATTCCTTGTGCAGGTTTTCCGGGCCGAAAACGTACTTTCGCTGCGCTTTTGTTTTATCTCATTCCCTTACATGAAAAAATTCTTCGCGGGCCTGGTCCTGGCCGCTTCACCCCTGCTGGCGCAGGCCCAGGAAACGGTCCGGGCAGCTTACTGGCAACAGGAGGCCAATTATTCCATTGACGTCACCCTCGATGACAAGCAGCACCTGCTCACGGGCACCGAGGAAATTCAATACACCAACAACTCGCCCGAGCAGCTCACCTTCATCTGGTTTCACCTCTGGCCCAACGCCTACAAGGATAACACCACGGCCTTTGCCAAGCAGCAGCTGCGCAACGGCAGCCGCAAGTTCCAGTTTGCCAAAGCCAGCCAGCGCGGCTCCATCGACCAGCTCGACTTCAAAGTCAACGGCCAGCCGGCCCAGCTCACCTACGACCCTCAAAACCCCGACATTGCCAAGCTGACCCTGCCCCAGCCGTTGGCGGCGGGCGCCAAAGCTACCATCACCACGCCCTTCCGGGTGAAGATTCCGGATTCGTTTTCGCGCTTCGGCCACGTCAGCCAGTCCTACCAGATTTCGCAGTGGTACCCCAAGCCGGCCGTGTACGACCGGCGGGGCTGGCACCAGATGCCCTACCTGGACCAGGGCGAGTTCTTCTCCGAGTACGGCTCCTTCGACGTGCGCATCACGCTGCCGGCCAACTACACCGTGGGGGCCACCGGCGTGCTGCAGAACCCCGACGAGGTGCAGCGCCTGGATCAGCTGGCCGCCGCTACGGCCCTGAAAAAGACCCAAAAGGATTTCGGCACCGACCTTTCTTTTCCGGCCTCGGCGCCCGAAACCAAAACCCTGCGCTACCAGCAGGACCGCGTGCACGACTTCGCCTGGTTTGCCGACAAGCGCTTCAACGTGCTCAAGAGCGGCGTTACGCTGCCCTCGGGCCGCGCCGTTACCTCGTGGGTGCTCTTTACCAACACCGACGCGCTGAAGTGGGTGAAAGGCCTGCAGGAAGTGAATGACGCGCTGACCTACTACTCCAAGTGGGTGGGCGAATACCCCTACTCGGCCGCCACGGCCGTGGACGGGGCGCTGAGCGCCGGCTCGGGCATGGAATATCCGATGGTGACGGTGACCATGCCTTCGGCCATTGTGCACGAGGTGGGCCACAACTGGTTTTACGGCATTCTGGGCTCCAACGAGCGGGACTACGCCTGGCTCGATGAGGGCGTGAACTCCTACGTCGAAAACCGGGTGCAGGCGCTGACCGATACGCTGGCCGGTGATTTTAGCGGTATCCTCAAGTCGCAGAAGGTAGCGGCCCTGGTCGGTATCGACGGGCTCAACAGCGCGGCCCTGAACCAGGTGCCCTACCAGGTGGTAGCCAGTCGGGGCCTCGACCAGCCCGTGAGCAGCATGACCTCGGCCGACTATGGCAAGCTCAGCTACGGCTTTATCGTGTACGGCAAAACGGCTTCGCTGCTGAAGTATCTGGCCGGCTACCTGGGCCAGGACACGTTCGACAAGGCTATGCACGCCTATTACGACAAGTGGCAGTTCAAGCACCCGTATCCGGAGGACATGCAGGCCGTGTTTGAGGAATCGACGGGTCAGAAGCTGGACTGGTTTTTCAAGGACATGCTGCCCGGCACTGCCCACTACGACGCAGCCGTATCCGATTTGCAGCTCACCGACACCCAGGTGAAGGTGCTGGTCCGCAACGACTCCCCGGCCCCGTTTGCCGTGCCCGTATCTACCGTGGATGCCCAGGGCAAGATTCTGGAAACGCAGTGGACGCCGGTTATTGGCATCGAAGACGGCGAGGATGAAATCCAGCTCGACTTCCGCCGCGCCGGGGCCGTGGCCGTGGTAGTGGATGCCGAGTACCTGACGCCCGAGCTGAACCGCCGCGACGACCGGATGAAGATCAACGGCAGCTTCCGCACCTTCGAGAAGCTGCAGATAAAGCCCCTGGCCAGCGTGGAGCGCTGGGACCGAAGCACGCTCAACTGGGCGCCGGTGCTGGGCGCCAACACCTCCGATAAGCTGATGGTGGGCGCGGCCTTCTACAACAGCCCGCTGGTGACCAAGAACCTGAACTACCTGCTCATGCCGATGTACAGCTTCAACCAGAAGGAACTCAACGGCGTGGCGACGGTAAACGTGAACGTGCTGCCCAGCTCCGTTTCCCGGCAGATTGTGACGAGTCTGACGGTGCAGCGCTTCGCACGGTACCGTAAAGTGGAGCCCAGCATTACGTTTATGCTGCCCAAGTCCGCTTTCGGCCGCCCCCAGCACTCGGTTAGCCTTGCCAACACGGCCGTGAAAGACCAAGACCTGGACCAGACCTCGAGCATTCAGAGCCTGGAGTACGCCGTGAAGGGCGGCAACGCCCTGCAGACCTGGGGCGCCAACGTTGAGTTCAACCAGCTGACCTCCGCCATTGCCCGGGAAACCGGCTCCCGCAATGCCCTGCTGCTGCGGGCCACGGCCAACTACCAGCGCTACTATTCGCCCAAGAAAATGATTTCGGTCCGGCTGTTTGGGGGCCGTTTCCTGCAAAACGACAGCAGCGGCTTCGTAATGGGCCTGAGCGGCAGCCCCGACTACCGCCGGCAGACGGCCTTCCTCGACCGGCAGCAGATTTCGGATGCCTTTACCGCCCAGGTACACCAGACCGACGACCGGGACGGGGCTTTCAAGGGCTACATGCCGCTGCAGAATAACGTAGGTGGCCAGGGTGGCGTGTTCAGCCAAAAGTGGTTGACCACGCTCAACGTGCAGGCCGACCTGCCCGTGACCAGCCTGAAGCTGTTTGCGGACCTGGGCGCCACGAAAGAGTACTTCGCCCTGGCCAATGGCAAAACCCAGGCCCAGCACATCTTCTACGATGCGGGCTTGGTGGTGCCCGTCCTGAATGACGTCCTGCAGTTTTATCTACCCGTAGCCGGCTCGATGTACAACAACAGCTTTCCCAGCAGCCGCAAGGACTTCACCGACCGGATCCGCTTTGTACTGAAGCTGAACCAGCTGAATCCGTTTCAGCTGCTGAACACCCAGCTGGCCCAATAACCCGCCCGGCCTATGCGCTTCTCCCGCGCTGCATGTATTCTCTGGGTGGGCGGCCTGGGCGTAGTCGGCTGTCAGTCCGACTACGCCCAGCTGCCCACGTTCTCGGCCGAGCGTAAGCTGCTGCAGGTAGTGGTCGAAATTCCGGCCGGCACCAACCACGAGCAGGTATACGACCCGGCCAGCCGGGAATTCCGCCGCATTCAGCGCGCTGGTCAGGACCGGCAGGTCGAGTTCCTGCCCTACCCCGGCAACTTCGGCTTTATTCCCGGCACCCACACCGCGCCCGCGCCGGGCTTTCCGGCCGGCCGGCCCCTGGGCGCGCTGGTCCTGACCGAAAGCCAGCCGGCGGGCACCGTGCTCGAGGTGCTGCCCATTGGCCTGCTGCTGCTCGACGCGGCCGGCACCCTCGAGCAGGTGGTGCTGACCATTCCGGCGCGGCCCAGCCAGCAGATTCTGCCCCAAGCCACCACCTGGGCCGAATTCCTGCGGCACTACCCCGCCGCCCGCGAAACCCTGCGGCTCTGGTTTCAGCACCGCGGCAGCCCCGGCGAGTTGCGCATTGTGGGCTGGAAGGACGAGAAGGTTGCCCTGCAGCAGGTGCGGGCCGCCATGCAGTAGCCGCCCCGGGACAATGTGTCTCGTCCGGCTATATGTTGACATGAATAAGGCAAGGGCCCCGCTCGGATTTTCCGGCGGGGCTTTTTCCTTGCGAATGGACTTGATTGGGGGTTAAGTA
>NZ_BAABDH010000079.1:0-4620 GCF_039539525.1 Hymenobacter algoricola
CAGAGTACCAATTGCTCTGAACGCAAAAAACCCGGAAAACCCCTTCTGCTACTTGAGAAGGCATTTTCCGGGTCTTCCGGTTGTAAGTAATTGTACCAGAGACGGGACTCGAACCCGTACTTCCAAAGGAAACAGCATTTTAAGTGCTGCGTGGCTACCGATTACACCACTCTGGCAGAATGTCTAAGCTGATTTTTTCCTCTGTAGGTTGACGTTTGAGCGTGGCAATTTGGGCATAAAAGCTGTAAATTATCAATTCGATGGTCGTTGTTTACACCATTCAGATGATGGAGCTCGAGCGGGACGGGTGCCCCTTGCCAGTGCTGCAAATTACATCTTTCGCATTGCGCCGTTTTGCGGTCTGACTGTAGCAGCCTATTTTTCAGACCGTTACTGGAAGTATACAGTGAATTCTTGGTTAGAATACCATCCCACTCAGCAGCCAGCCAGCACCAGTCCAAGCAGGGCAATAACCTGCGCCACGGAGAGGCTATGAGCGACAATCTCCCGAAACTCATCATCGGTCTTCTTCGGTACCACGGCCAAGGCTTTTACCTAAGCTACGGGTGCGAGAAAGGAAGATACCGAGCATTTTTCTTTTCCTAGTCTACCGTTGCATCGGCGGCCCGGCCCGAAAAACAAAAAAGGATGTCGCCGCAGCAACATCCTTTTTTTGAGCGGGAGACGAGGTTCGAACTCGCGACCTCGACCTTGGCAAGGTCGCGCTCTACCAACTGAGCTACTCTCGCTTGAGGTAAGCCACTGGTGTGCTAGTGGCTAATGGTGCGACAAAGGTAAGCGCGTTTTCTCTGAAGTCAAGCCCTGACCCAAAAAAAGCTCCTTTTCCTCCGCGTTCAGGGGCTTTCTGCCTCATTTTCAGACAGATTATTTTTCCGCCGGAGCCGCTGGAATCAACGTTCCAGCGGCCCACTTCTCGCGCCAGCTTATGGTTTGGCCCCCAGGGCAAGCTTCAGCTCGTTGATTTTGAGCAGCGCCTCAATCGGGGTCATCGTATTCACGTCGAGGTGCTGGAGCAGGTCGCGCACGCGCTCCAGGGCCGGGTCGGCAGGCTCGAACATGCTGAGCTGCAGGCTGGGGCGCGGGGCGGTGGCCACGGCGGCGGCCGGCTGAGCCTTGGGCGTGCGGCCGTTGGATTTCGGCGCTTCATCCAGGCCGGCCAGCACGTCGTCGAACTCGGTGGCGGCTTCCTCGGTGTTGGTGCGCTCCTGCTCCAGGTGGTGCATAATTTCGTTGGCCCGCAGCACCACCGAGGTGGGCATGCCGGCCATGCGGGCCACGTGAATGCCGAAGCTGTGCTCGGAGCCGCCTGCCACCAGCTTGCGCATGAACAGGATGCGGCCGTCGGCCTCGCGCACGGCCACGTTGTAGTTGCGCACCCGCTCGCAGTCGTCGGCCAGCTGGTTGAGCTCGTGGTAGTGGGTGGCGAAGAGCGTTTTGGCCCGGGCCTTGGGAAAGTTGTGCAGGTGCTCGACGATGGCCCAGGCGATGCTGATGCCGTCGTAAGTGCTGGTGCCGCGCCCGATTTCATCCATCAGCACCAGGCTCCGGTCGGAGAGGTTGTTGAGGATGCTGGCCGTCTCGGTCATCTCCACCATGAAGGTACTTTCACCCTTGCTCAGGTTGTCCGAGGCACCCACGCGGGTGAAGATCTTGTCGATGACGCCGATGGTGGCCGCGTCGGCGGGCACGAAGGAGCCGATCTGGGCCAGCAGCACGATAAGGGCCGTCTGCCGCAGCAAAGCCGACTTGCCGGCCATGTTGGGGCCCGTGATGATGACAATCTGCTGGTCGTCCTGGTCGAGGCAGATGTCGTTGGGAATGTAGGCCTCGCCGGGCGGCAGCTGGCGCTCGATGACGGGGTGGCGGCCGGCGCGGATGTCGAGCAGGGTGGAGTCGTTGACGACGGGCTTCACGTAGCGGTGCTGCCGGGCCGTGGCGGCGAAGGAAGCCAGGCAGTCGAGCACGGCAATAGCGCGGGCATCCTGCTGAATCTGGGGCACGAACTCGATAGCCGACAGCACCAGCTCGTTGTAGAGGTTCTGCTCGATGACGAACAGGCGGTCCTCGGCGTGCAGAATTTTCTCCTCGTAGGTCTTGAGCTCCTCGGTGATGTAGCGCTCGGCATTCACCAGCGTCTGCTTCCGGATCCAGGTAGCGGGCACTTTGTCCTTGTGGGAGTTGGTGACTTCGAGGTAGTAGCCGAACACTTTGTTGTAGGCCACTTTCAGCGACGAAATGCCGGTGTTCTGGATTTCGCGCTGCTGGAGCTGAAACAGGTAGTCCTTGCCCGAAAAGGCAATGCCGCGCAGCTCGTCGAGCTCCTTGTCCACGCCGTCGTTGAGCACGTTGCCCTGGTTGGTGAGCACGCCGGCATCGGGGCGGATTTTGACCTTGATTTCCTCGCGCAGCGCCTCGCAGGGGTTGAGCTGGTCGGCCAGCTTTTCCAGGGCCTTCAGGCCCGAGCCGGCCAGCAGCTCCCTGATCGGACTGATGGCGTCGAGGGCGCGGCTGAGCTGGAGCAGTTCCCGCGGGTTGATGCGGCGCACGGCCACCTTGGAAATCAGGCGCTCCAGGTCGTTGATCTGGCGCAGCTGCAGCACTATTTCGCCCAGCAGGTCGGGGTTTTGCAGCAGGCCGTCCACGGTGTCGAGGCGGCGCTGAATCTGGACGGGCTCCTTGAGCGGCAGCACCACCCACTTGCGCAGCAGGCGGGCGCCCATGGGCGTCACGGTCTGGTCCAGAATGTCAATCAGGGGCACGCCGCCCAGGTGCTGGGGCTGGACCAGCTCCAGGTTGCGGACGGTGAACCGGTCGAGCCAGACGTACTTGTCCTCTTCCAGGCGGGCAATGTTGGCAATGTGGCCGACCTCGTCGTGCTTGGTTTCGGCCAGGTAGTGCAGAATGCAGCCGGCGGCGGTGATGCCTTCGCGCAGGCTCTCGATGCCGTAGCCCTTGAGCGAAGTCGTTTTGAAGTGGCGGGTAAGCGTGTCGTGGGCGTAGTCGAAGCCAAAAACCCACTCATCCAAGGCATAGTGGCAGAAGTCGGGGCCGTAGTGGCGCTCAAACTCCTGGCGGCTCTGCTTGCAAAAGAGCACCTCGGCGGGAGCAAAGTTCTGCAGCAGCTTGCCCAGGTATTCCACATCGCCCTGGGCTACCAGAAACTCGCCGGTGCTGATGTCGAGGAAGCTGATGCCGGCTTCCGTCTTGCCGAAGTGAACGGCGGCCAGGTAATTGTTGCTGCGGCGGTCCAGCACGTTGTCGTGAAACGACACGCCGGGCGTAACCAGCTCCGTGACGCCGCGCTTGACGAGGCCCTTGGCCAGCTTGGGGTCTTCGAGCTGGTCGCAGATGGCCACCCGCTGCCCGGCGCGCACCAGCTTGGGCAGGTAGGTATCGAGCGAGTGGTGGGGGAAACCGGCCAGGGCGACTTCCGAGCTCGTGCCGGCCCCGCGCTTAGTCAGCACGATGTCCACGATGCGGGCGGTAGTCACGGCATCCTCGCCGAAGGTTTCGTAAAAGTCGCCCACGCGGAACAAGAGCAGCGCGCCGGGATACTGCTGCTTGAGCTGATAATACTGCTTCATCAGCGGCGTGTCAATCACCGGGGCGGGACCGGCAGAGCCATGCATGGGAACGGGCTTTTTAGCCGGGGCGGTACTCGATTTCACGGGGCAACAGGGTAATAAAGCGAAATAGGGACTGAGGGCAAATAGGGCGGGTACTCCGCTTGTTATCCTGAGCTTGCGAAGGACCTTATCAGGCAGGCATCAAGTTGTTTTTTATCACTATCGTTCAACCGGCAAAAGGTCCTGCGCAAGCTCAGGATGACAATTACTTCGGCAACGACCCTACACGAGATGTATCGGCTTCGCTCGGAATGACCCGAATTGACAGGTATTGCCTCAACGACCACTGCGGGCCGGCGCGTTCCTACCTTTGGGCAAAACACCCCCCGAGCAATGCGCAAACGAACCATGGAAGAGCTGAACCGGCTCTCGGTGACGGACTTCAAAAGTACGGATAAATTCCCCCTTACCCTCGTGCTCGACAACGTGCGCAGCCTGCACAACGTCGGCGCCGCCTTCCGCACCGCCGACGCGTTTGCCATCGAGAAAATCTGGCTTTGCGGCATCACCGGCCGCCCGCCCCAGCGCGAAATCACCAAGACGGCCCTGGGCAGCACCGAGTCGGTGGCCTGGGAATACGCGGCCAGCACGGTGGAGGCGCTCCAGCAGCTCAAAGCGGCGGGCTACCTTATCGTCGCCGTGGAGCTGACCGACGTGAGCCAGGCGCTGACCGGCTTCCACCCTGTCCTGAACCAGCCCTACGCGCTGGTGATGGGCAACGAGGTGTTCGGGGTAGACGATGCGGTGCTGGCCCTGTGCGACGCGGCGGTGGAGATTCCGCAGTTCGGCACCAAGCACTCGCTCAACGTGAGCGTGGCGGCCGGCGTGGTGCTCTGGGACTTTATCAGCAAGATGCTGGCGGCGGGACGCTAGGGCGTGTTCTCAAGAACGTTCGGCATGGCAAAGTCGTAATAGGCTTATTTTCAAGATGAATGCTGACCGTACGTTGCTCACCGATAATCATTGGGCACTG
>NZ_BAABDH010000080.1:0-4883 GCF_039539525.1 Hymenobacter algoricola
ATTGACTACGAGTATACCCCCGCCAGCCACGTCACCTGGCTCTTGCTCGCCAACATGGCCTTATGCCTAAACCGGCTTGCCTAAATTCCCAAACACCCTCTTACTGCTGCCTCCAGGCCCATGGGTGGTCCATGACCGGCGACTTTTATGCCGATCTCTTTCGCGATCTTGTTGATGGAGTCATAAACACCCTGGTTGTTTCCGCCGAGGTATTTGATAAAATCGTAGCCATCATTCTGGTATCCTTTCAAGAGCGTGCGCAGATCTTGCTTTTGCAATTTTTCGTCTACCACTATTTTGGGAGAACCAACAAAAAGATTAGGCCCGATTACGTCTTTGTTCATGATCTTTCGTTTCCAATCCAAAATTACCGGCGCTCCCCGCATGATCCTGAGTGATGTGATGCCCCGCGACAGGTTGAGAAACAGGTAGTCGTCAATGGGAAAGGGTTCGCCGTCTACGTTGGGAAAATGGGCATGCATGTCGTAAAGTCCGGGCATGACGAATTTGCCTTGCGCATCAATCACAACCGTGCCCTTGGGGAACTTTTGCTTGTTGCGCCCAACTTCCACGATCTTACCATTTCTGACAAGGACATTGGTGTTGGATGCGATTGATCCCGATTGTACATCCACCACGTTCACACCCCGGAAGGCATAGCTTCTTTCCGCCTTTTTAAGGGATTGGCTGTTGCCCACAATGGAAAAAACGCAGAGCAATAGGAAATAGTAGTACTTCATTGTCAGAACGTGTTTGGGAATTGGGATTGAGCCTATATAAAAACGAGTCAGTAAGTTGTAGTCGGAGTTCCTAGGCTCCAGGCTACATTATGGTTGACGGCTATCAACCCCTCACTGACTCGCAGTGGCAAGTTATTCAGTTGCTGCTGCCGGTGCAACGGCGGAGAGCATCAAAAAGTGTGGGGCAATCATATTGCAGGCTATGACATTAGGGACTCCGTTGTCATCTGGACTGACCGAAAAATAGGGCTGCCTGAGGTGGTCCAGTCAGGCTGGACAGTTTTGAAGTGGTCTAGCTAAGCCAGACACAACTGGGACGTGGTTTGAAGGGGGGGTTCGAAGTGTTTGGGCGAGTGGTAGCCGAGGGCTGAGTGGCGGCGTTTTTACTACCCAATGGGCTCTTCCGATTTTCTCCCCGACCTTCGGCCACCATTTTGCCGTTTGCGTTGTTATCACGGCCCTAATAAACGCCTCCCCTTTTGTCTGAACAACCTACGTTTACCGATCCTTACGCGCTGGAAAAAGAACTGCGCAAGGTGCAGGCCCTCATGAAGCTCGAGCAGCAGGAGGACCTGGAGCAATTCAAAATCAAGAGTGCCCAGTCTACCATTGCCGAGCGGCAGAAGCGCGGGCTGACCTGGTACCCGGTCAAAATCGTCAAGGAGGAAATAGGCTTCGGCGGCAAGCTGGTACTCGAAATTGAGCGCCCGGCCGCCCAAAGCGGCCTGCACCTGTTTCAGGTGGGCAAAAACGCCGCCCTGTTCGGCAACATCCCCGGCCGCTCGGCCACCGACCGGCCTACCCTCTCGGGCGTGATTACCAGCGTGAAGCGCAACAAGATTCTGCTGGCCACCAACAAGGAAGACCTGCCCGACTGGATCGACGACGGCAAGCTGGGCGTGGACCTGACCTTCGACGAGGTGAGCTACCGGGAGATGGAGTTTGCCCTGGGCAAGGTGATGGGGGCCTACGAAACCCGCCTGGCCGAGCTGCGCGACGTGCTGCTGGGCGCCCGCCCCGCCCGCTACCGCGACGAGGCCGAAGCCACGCTCTACTACCCCAGCCCGCTTAACGACTCCCAGCTGGCCGCCGTGCGCCACGTGCTGGCCGCCAAGGACGTGGCCATCATCCACGGCCCGCCCGGCACCGGCAAAACCACCACCCTGGTGCAGGCCATTCTGGAAACCATCCGCCGGGAGCGGCGGGTGCTGGTGTGCGCGCCCTCGAATACGGCCGTGGACCTGCTCACCGAAAAGCTGGCCGAGCGGGGCGTAAACGTGATTCGGATGGGCAACCCCTCCCGGGTGTCGGACCTGCTGCTCCACCACACGCTCGACGCCCGGATCATGGAGCACAAGAGCTACCCGGAGCTGAAAAGCATGCGCCAGACCGCCGAGCAGTACCGCGAGCAGGCCGGCAAGTTCAAGCGTCACTTCGGCTGGGAGGAGCGCGAGCAGCGCCGCCTGCTCAAGGAGCAGGCCCACCTCATGCTCCAGGACTCCGACAACCTGGAGCGCTACATCACCGAGGACCTGCTCGACAAGGTGCAGGTGATAACCTGCACGCTGGTGGGGGCCTCCAACCGCGCCATTCGCCATCTGACCTACGAAACGGTGTTTATCGACGAGGCCGCCCAGGCCCTGGAGCCGGGCTGCTGGATTCCGATAACGAAGGCCAACCGCGTGGTGCTGGCCGGCGACCATCAGCAGCTGCCGCCCACGGTAAAGAGTGAAAAAGCCGCCCGCGACGGGCTGCGCGAAACGCTGTTCGAGAAGTGCATTCAGCGCCAGCCCGACTCGGCCCGGATGCTGGAAGTGCAGTACCGCATGCACGAGCAGATCATGGCGTTCAGCTCCGAGCAGTTCTACGAGGGCCGCCTGAAGGCCGCGCCCACCGTGGCCCACGCCGATTTGCCCGCCTACGACCTGCGCTTCGCCCCCGACCTGCCGGTGGAGTTTCTCGACACGGCCGGCTTCGGCTACCAGGAGCTGAGCATCGAGGAAAGCCGCTCCACGGCCAACCCCGAGGAAGCCGACCTGCTGCTGCGCCGCCTGGCCCAGCTGCTGGAGCCCTACGACCCCGCCGACCACGAGGAAGACCTGCTCACCATCGGCATCATTGCCCCCTACCGCGCCCAGATCAACTACCTGCGCGACGCGGTGGAAGCCAACGACGAGCTCATGGGCCTCATGGAGCACCGCATGCTCAGCATCGGCACCGTCGATTCGTTCCAGGGCCAGGAGCGCGACATCATCGCCATTACCCTCACCCGCTCCAACCCCCAGGGTGAAATCGGCTTCCTCTCCGACATCCGCCGCATGAACGTGGGCATGACCCGGGCCCGCAAGAAGCTGCTCATCGTCGGCGACTCCAGCACCCTGGGCGGCCACCCGTTCTACAAGGCCTTCCTCGACTACGTGGAAAGCATCGGCGCCTACCGCACGGCCTGGGAGATGCAGTAAAGCCCCTGGCATTGCGAGGCACAAAGCAAGCCGTCCGCTGAAAGGCCCTGAGCTTTCTATCCTAACAAGCCCTTAATCGTTGCTAACGGTTAAGGGCTTCTGATTCTGGGAAAAGACGTTGGCTACCTCGCGCCGGACGGTTTGCTGCGCCATTCTTCCTCACAACACCATGAGGGCTGCCGCAACGCTACCGTTGCAGACCGATGGTATTGGTGCGGGTAGAAATCCAGCCGTAAACCGGATGCAGGCCACTATAAAAAGTTTGATTGCTCGGCAGCTGGGTGATTACCTGGTAGTAGGTCGTGAAATAATAGCGCTGGTCTTTCGGATCATAGTGCCCTGTGCCCTGCCCGACTTGTTTGGCAGTCTGCTTGGGGCTGGCCATGGCATACGCTAGGGAAAGCTTCATGATAGAGTAACTCGACGGATTTAATTCCAATTCCAGAAGCATCGTACCAAGCGAGTCCGGCTTGCAGAGTACCGAGGCGGAATAGGTGGCTTGATCAGCTCCCCCGGATTGTGTCGTCGTCTCCTGATACGGCTTATCTGGGTCCGGACCATGCGACTCCACTTGCCCGGTTACACTGGTAGTAGCGCCCGCCAAAGCGGCACTCACTGCAGGCGCGGGCAGAGTTGTGGCCGAGGTAGTTGCTGGCACTTTCGTAGTGGTGCACTGGCTGAGCAGCACTCCGGCTAAAACGAGAAGACAGGAAATCGGGCTGATACGCATAAGGGCTGACTAAATAGATTCACCAAAGATGACCGGCGAAAGTAGCTGATTTCCCGTAGTTGCCGCGTTGCGAAGTTCCAAAACTGGCTGGGCCACAACCTTGCCCCACAGCTTCCGGTATGTATCAGCCACATACGTGGCGTCGGACAGGTTTACAGGCCTTTTTGCGTAACTAGCCGCCCCAAACCCATTTTTCACTCCTCACCCGGACCCCGGAGTCCTCCCGATTATGGCCCAGATCAGCCCCAACAAAGTCGTCACCATCACCTACGATTTGAGCGTGACCGACGAAAACCAGGAAAAAGTGCTTGTTGAATCCGCCGAGGCCGACGCGCCCATGGTGTTCCTGTTCGGCCAGAGCGGCCTACCCGAAGAGTTCGAAACCCAGCTCGATGGCAAAGCCGCCGGCGATGCCTTCAAGTTCTCCCTCACCCCCGAGCAGGCCTACGGCGAGTACGACCAGCAGGCCGTGGTCGACATCCCGAAGCAAGTGTTCGAAGTCGACGGCCAGATTGACGAGGAAATGCTCCAGGAGGGCAACTTCCTGCCCATGGCCGACAACCAGGGCAACCACATGCAGGGCAAAGTCCTCGAAATCGGGGCTGAAACCGTGAAGATGGACTTCAACCACCCCCTGGCCGGCATGGTCATGCACTTCGACGGCCAGGTAGCCGACGTGCGCGAAGCCACGGCCGAGGAAATGGAGCACGGCCACGCCCACGGCGAAGGCGGCCACCAGCACTAGGGGTTTGTTAAATTGCTGTTCATGAAAACGGGGCCGCAGGGCCCCGTTTTCATGCTATTTGAAAGGAGCTTTGTCTTTACTCTACTTTTCACCGGACTACTTATAGCGGATTCGTGAACGGTGTGGCCAGTGGTCAAGCGGGCTGGGTGTGGTAGCCGCAGTGATCGAACCAATTGCTGGCATTCTGGCTGGTAATCCAGTCGATG
>NZ_BAABDH010000081.1:0-6311 GCF_039539525.1 Hymenobacter algoricola
CGCCGAGCGCCGGCATTCGGCCCTCGGCTATCTTGCCCCCAATCACTTCGAAACCCAATTTCAAACCACGTCCCAACTCTGTGCGGCCTAGCTAGACCACCTCAGTTTGCTGCTGGGTCACACGCTGCAAGGGTGACAACTCTACCGTGGTCGTGGTGAAAGGATGCGCATCAACGGCGACCTTGTCGGTACCTTGGTAAAAAGCCTGTTGGGCAGTGACAGTTTCCTGAAAGCGACCGGGGGTGTCTGCCGAGGCGGCGGCGAAGGGTAGAAAGCCGTGTGGTGTCTGCCCATACTGATCATACACGATAGACTGAACCAGATCCGTCTGGGCTGGACTCGCCAGCACCGCATGCTGCTGGATGGGGCGACCAAAGCCATCGAAATACGTGACCTGTTGGCTCCGGTCCTCGACAACCAATTCCTTGATCTGCTCATACGTCGTTTGACCAGGCTTGAGCACCGTGGTTTGACTAGCGTAGGACAACGGGTTCCCCTGGTGGCTTTGCTGGATGAGCTCATCGGTAATGTCGACCGGCTGCGAGGCGGCACTAGTACCGTTGCCGTCTGTAAAAATCACTTCGTACGTGCCTACCTGCGTGGCCACGTGCTTCTGTGCGGTTGCTCCAGGCAAGATGGTCCCGTTACGCCTCCACTGGTAAGTACCCCCTCCCAACGTTTTGGCCCGTAAATCCATACCCGTTCCCCGATGGAGTGGCACAGGACCCGTAGGCATTTGCTGGGTGGTCGCGAGGACAATCTGTACGGAATAGATGTGTACCTGAACGGGTACGAAAATACCTCGCCGGCAGGAACTCGCTTCTACATGGTAGAGCGTACCCGTGGTCACATTGGACAAGGAGAGTTGGGGCCCAGGACGGTTCAGGGAGAGGCCGTTGGCATCGTACCAGTTGTAGGTGGCCAACGGATCCACATTCGTGACAGTGAGCGTGGGGTTATTCGGGCCTAAGTAAATATTTCCTGTTACAATGGGAGCCGCTGCTAGTGGCTTAACTGTTATCGTACACGCAATAGGCAAGGGTACACAAATGAAATTGTGACTCTTATAGGTAAGTGTATAAGTTATCGTAGCCGTAGGTGCTACAACCAATTCGGTGGCGTCTGTATTTTTCGATACAGCATACTGTAGCGTACTCCATACGCAATCATAAGCCCCTGCGGGAGCTTTCAGCATCAGCTTGGTTTGGCCTCCTTCACAAATTGTAGAACTTAATTGGATATTAAAATTAGGCTCTCTGATAATTAGTTGCTCTTGAGGCGGGCTATTTATATAAATGGCGTATTGCAGAGCGTCTACTCTACTAGGATTTTTGTCTAAGTCAGTGAAGGTGCCGTGTACATCTATAGTCCCCTCGCCCTCTGCATTCCACAAAACTTGAATTTCTGTGGGGGATAGTTCAGTAAATTGTCCCCCTACAACCTTCCATTCAATGTCGGTACAGCCACTGTTCGAGTTGATAGTGTAGGTTACAACGGAGTTCAGGCATTCACTGCCAGCTCCCTTCGTGATTTGAATATATCCCGTTGGCGGGACTTTTGCTGCCGTCATGAGGGGTAGACAGGCCACAAGGAAACAAGCTAAAAAAGCACCATACAAGAGGTGTTTTATACCGTAAAAGTATCGCATTTGTGTAGGGAAAGTAGTAGGCGAAACGGATAGAATGTAACTAGTGAGTCGGCGGGCAAGGAATTGTACCACTACTGTAGTAGTTCACAAAGTGCGTATCCGATATCACCTGTTTGTTATTGCTGGATCGCACGACGCACCGGTAGATTTTTTCGTTGGCATACATAACCGTGTACATTGGAGACGGTCCGGTTTGCACGGCTTGCCACTCGCCAGTAAAGTGGTCGCTGCCGAACGCATGATATACCTGCCATTCGTACGTATAGCCCGTGCCACCCGTAGCGTCAGCCTGGAATCGTATCTGCTGGCCACCTAACGGAGCACTGCCCGAGCAGGTATTGCTATAGGTTGGTGCTTGTAGCAAACAGAGGTCATAGGTGAGAAGACCGTTGCGGCAAATCTCCACGGTCAGAGGCTTACGCTCGATATGAATCTGAATGGAATTTGTAACACGGCCTATCGTCGAGGAAATGACCGTGAGCTGCACGGTATAGTCTCGTTCCTGATCATTGGTCGAAAACCGATGGGTTGCGCCATTGCCCTGACCCAGGCTGCCATCACCAAAGTCCCACGAGAAGGTTGCGTCCGTTGGTAAGCAATCCATTGCAGCGGTAAAGACGACTAGGCCGCCATCTGTCAACGCACCGCTCGCGGTAATAGCAGGACTTATATGGGGCGCTACTCCAGCCGTGACGTGCTCGCCAAGGGTGACAATGGATCCATCTTGATCTAGTACCGTTGACAAGCGGCCTGCCGGATCATAATTGTAAAACATAGTCCGGCCACGCGGGTCCGTCTGTGAGGTTTTGCCCCGTGCTGGATCGTATGTCGTACTAACGGCTTGCGCCCGCGCTGGTAACAAGGTCACATCATCCAGGGCCAGGCTGCCCGTGCTAGTTCCCGTATGCTCTATCCTAATCTGGTAGGCCCCCGCAGACAAGGTCACTAAATTGATTTCCCGTTCGTAGTAGCGCCAACCAGTTCCACTAAGTGGGATATCTATGGGTGGAAGAGCCGCCTGGTTTGGTGGAGTAACTCTCACCCGAAGCGTGGAACTGGCTGGGGTGCGAGCCCATAAGGTTAGCCGGTAGCTAGTACTGGGTGGATTGATCAATTGGCCCGTCAGAACAGAGCTGCCACCCAACTCATACCCAAACATTCCGGTGCGATGTGCTGCCTTCGTTACGGAAGCAGTAGTGTGCCCAAAGGCAAAATCTTTCGACGTTTCAAAATTTGAAAACAACACGTGCGAGGCGAAAGCATTTTGAATTTGCAGTACCGGTAACGCATCCGCATAGCCTACGTGTACTGCCGCTATCTGCCGCCCAGTCGTTGTCGTACTAGTGATAGGCATGGATTTAGCATTCACCTCTTGCACGGTCGCCTGCGCATGAAGCAGGGCGCCTGGAACCAGATCCACGGGGCTACTGCTGTTCAGCTCAATGTGTGTCGAATCCTGCGCACTAGCCACTGCGTGTGATTGTACGGTCTGCCACCCCAAAGTTTGAAAGGGCCGCGTACGATTCGTTGAGGGGTTTACAGTGTAGGTCTGTAGCGAGCTTCCTAACAGCCGAGGTATGCGATTGGCGGGGCTGTTGGGCCGGATAACCTCGGATATGGTTTCTACCAAGTCCATCCGAATTCCTTCTTGCCAGCGCAATTGCATCAGGCGAAGGTTACCTATCAGATTAGTTTGAGTTAAAGGATAATCGGACAAATACCGGTTACGAGTTCGGTAAATAGTACCATCACTATTCGTTTTGATCACGGTGGCTACTTGCCCGTAATTGTTAAAGCGGTAGGAAGTAGAACTGACATAGGCGGTCTGTGACGGCAAGCTTATCGTACGGTTTGTCTGCCGGGTAGGCGTAACCAGAAAGTCGGTTAAGAGCGTGTACTTGCCGTAGGCGTAAGCTGATACACCCATGAGTTTCTCGTACACTAAACCGGCCACGGGCACCGAGGACGGATGCACATTTTTGTAGGTATACTCAGTCGTTTGTTCCTGTACGAGTTGGTCGTCATTGTTGAAAGAGCGCGTGCCTACGAGCATCCCAGTCATGAACTCATAGTTGGTATCTGTGGGAAAGGGATACATACTGGTGCCGGCTTGCACGGGAGATACAGAAGGGCACGATGCCGTATTCCGGGCAATGCCGATGCGCGTCCGCTGCCAGGCGGGGAAGGTGCCGGTTGCATTTAGTGCAACCTGATCCGCATCAAGGGGGATAGCAAAGGAGAATTCCGTTTTGCCCTGGGTACCCATCATAGTCACTCCATCTGAGTCCAGCTGAATAGACTTCTCTGTCACCCGACCATAGCCCACGGTGCGTCCCTCAAACGGGTCTGGGGCAATGTCTTCATCTGTGCGGACAGTAACCGCAGCCCATTCCCCCAACGTGGTGGGGGTAGCTGTTGCGCCAGGAACAGTAAAGGCAAAATGGGGAGCTGTTAAAAGCCGGCCACTAGTTAGCGTATTGCTGCCGGAGTAATCATATAGTTTGGTTTGAACTGTGTTCGTGATATTGTCCCGGAACTGCAATTTTTGAAGGCGCAGGCCACCGGCCGTGAAGGTTTGGTTGGCGAGAGCATCAAAAAAACGATGGGGCTCATAGGTGAACTGGATTTGTCCCCCTGTTGGCACCTGCATCTGTATTAACGTGCCGGCGAGCCTTACTTGAAGATCCGTGGTGGGGCGGCGATCAGCTCCGGGCAACTCCAGAGAGGTCACTTGCAAAGGATAAAGTCGGTAGGGAAAGTGAGGGACTGATTCGGGATTGACCGAGGCAGTGGAAGCAGCCACAAATAGTTTGGGGACGAGGGTCTTAGCTCTGTTGGCGTTGTAGTACCCCCAATAGTCTTGTTCCGCACACCCAACTGGCGGCAGCTTACACGTCCCAAGCATATAGGCTGGTTCAGCCGGATGGGGCGTTACCTGGCTATAGGTAAACGTATAAGGGGGAAGTTCTGAGCAGGCACTCCAGGGGCGAAGCTTTGTCAGAAAACGACGGACTGTAACACCTTTATCGGTAATATTCTCCCCGCTACCATCATACCAGTTGTGGTCTAAGAACTGCTCATGCCTGACGCTTGCATATTCAAGGGTGAACTGCTTGATTGCGGCCGATGGCGTATTGAGCACCAAAGCAGAAGAAACGCGGACTGCTGTGAGATAAGCGCCAAAGTCATTAGTGGTCTCCACTAAGTCAAAGTCAACCGTCGTCGTTGGCGACTCGACCTTTACAAGATATTCGCGAGTAATGCTTTTAGTGATGTAGTATTGGATAGCGGCCAGCGGTGTCACTGTCGGATCACGGTAGATGTACTTTTTTTCTGCTGTTTGAATGCAAGTTTTGGGGGTATAAAAGAAGGTTATCCTCTCGCCACTCGGTGTTATAATATTCGCGGCAGAGAAGTCCGTTATATAAGAACTCTGCTTGAAATTGGCGTATTGTTTAGTCCAATATTGCGGAGAGGGAACTGAATTCACCCACGTCTCAGTCATCCGTTGACCAGGGCCAAATCCAACCCTATTGCCCTCCGGCGTTTTTATGGTAATAGATAGAAATCCTTCGTTCTCCAGTATTGTATAATACTCTACTTCGATAGGATCATATGGGATGGTGCGACAGCGATGATCTTTGTCAAAGACAAACTTACCAGAGTGCCCAGGCAAGTTGTAAGTAAAAATATCTGGCTCTGAATCGTAGACGGTCGTCGGTTGATCAAAAGCTTGAATAGCCGTTAAAGCCTGTTGTTCAGCACTTGAACAAGGTGGCCCAGCACTTGCGGTTGCAATATCCTCTACTTTCTGCCCTGGGGTTAGTGCAGTTAACCAGCCGACATAAGTAACGCCATCTTGTACTCTTCTAATATCATCGGGTAACCCCCTAACTTCTCGGTGAATAGAAGGGGCAGCTGTGAGATTCCAGTTCGTTCCGACGAGCCCTCCTTCATCGTCCACACGCACCCCCTTGGCTGCATACTCTAACGAGATAGGAATCACTACCCCACCCGCAGAAACAGTGTGCAAAGGAATCGAGACATGTGCCGTCCCAGTGAATTTGTCTACGGCTACTTCTTGTTGAGAAAAAGCCGGCTCAATGCCGTGAAAGGTGATCCATAGAACTAAACCAATTACTTTATGCCACTCGGCTAGTTTAAAACGAAAGGCAAACCCTAATGAACTGGGGTAGAATGACAAATCCATGAAATCAGTAGTTAAAATCGAGACAGTATTTTTGTCAGGGGTAATAAGGAAAGTGCAGCTGTAGCTGGCTGTTAAATTCTAAAGCGGTAGTGCGCAGTAGTGGAACTCTGCTATTGGAGTAAGGCCGAAAAAATAGAGGACTAGCCAGCCATGTGTTATCATCCGAAGGTCTAGATTGAGGCGGGCAGTGTAAGCTTGGGGCCCTTGAGGGTGCGCAGCAGGGTAGTATACAGCACGTAGCAGATTAAATTCAACAGGAGTAGAATAGGGGTAAAAAAACATAAAGCCAGCGGCCACGCCGGCCCAATAAGGGCAAGACACGTGGAAGCTGGCAATAGGGAGGTAGTAGGGGGTGTAATTCAAAACTTCGCTTGGGGCTGCTATCTTTGAAGGAGACCATTGCCCCCTTGTGATGATGACCAAAGCGGACTACCTAGCCCTGGCTGAAACGCG
>NZ_BAABDH010000082.1:0-6616 GCF_039539525.1 Hymenobacter algoricola
TCGTCGTATTTGCGCCGCTTATCCGGCATAGTCTTGCTCTTTTTTGCGGTCATGACTCAGGAAATATACGTCCTGTTTCTGTGCGCCTCGACTAGACCACCTCAAACGTCGGGCGCGGCCTGGCAACGGCACCCGACTACCTTTTCCTATGAGGTAAATGACCGAGATGAGGTACACATGTGGCAGGAGTTGGACGGCTCGAACTACTACCCGGCTGGATCACTCACCAAGCAAAGCGTAGTCGATGCAGACGGACGGCATTTGCTTTCCTATCGTGACCAGCTGGGTCGGACGGTGCTGCAACGCAAAGTCATTTCGACACCAGGGCAAGAGCAGTTCAACGACACGTATACTGTATACTATGAGTCAGGGGCGGTGCACTATACTATTCCACCGGCGGCCGTTGAGGCCATGAATGCTGCCCAGCAGTGGAACCTGTCAAATAATGCAGGCTTTGTTAAGAAGTGGTTGTTCCAGTACGTTCATGATGAGCGCGGCCGCTTGGTAGAACGCCACTTCCCGGGCCAGGAACCGGTATACCTAGTCTACGATGCATTTGACCGGCCCATTCTGGTGCAGGATGGCAATCGGCGGGCAGCGGGCATGTGGTATTTCACCAAGTATGACGAGCAAAATCGGTCAGCCGTAGAAGGCATTGTAGAGGGCCCTAGTACTCGGCCTGAGATGATCGAGCAGCAGCAGGAATTCACTGCCCTTAACCCTTCCGGGGAAGAGTTTGAAGTGCGTGTGGGGAGCGAATACACAACGCAGAACACGTTCCCCCCCGTGCAGGAGGGTGCAGGCGGTTACGTTTTGTCGCAGACCTTTTACGATGACTACGGTTTCGACCCCAATGGGGCCTACTCGTTTCGACCGCTGGATCCGGCTATGCCCGGAGATCCACAGCCTACGGAGCATACCTTTGGCCTAGCAACGGGTACGCGCAAGCGTATCATCCAACCCAACAATACCTACGAAGGACAACTGACGGCTGTCGTGTTCTATGATAAGTATGGTAACGTCATTCAGAAGCAGAGCAACAATCGGCTGAACCAAGCCGCAGAGCTGTCGGATGTGACGACTCTCGTGTATCGCGCCCAAGGATTTGTGCCCCAGTTGCTTCGTAGCGTGAAACACCAGGAAACGAATGTATACGCTGCCGTATCGATCCGCAACCGCTTCGCCTACGACCATAGCGGACGGCTGCTCGATGTCTGGCAGCAGAACTTCTACAAAGGCTTATGGGATGCCGAAGTGCGCGTCGCTCATCATAGCTACAACTTGCTGGGGCAGCTTGTAGAGAAAAACCTGCATAGCCGCGACAATGGGGCCTCGTATCTGCAGTCGGAGGACTTTCGCTACAACCTACACGGTCAACTTTCCCACATCAACAACAGCACGCTGACCGATAACCGATCCACGGCAGGCGTACGGGCCACCAATGATGATACCAATGACATCTTCGGGTTGGAGCTCATTCGGGAGGTAGACAATGCGGATGGGTTAGGCAATACGGCTCGCTTTGATGGGGGCATTACGGCCGTCCGCTGGCAGGCCCACAATGCATCCCAACAGCACCAGCCCGAGCGGGAGCGTAGCTACCGCTTCAGCTACGATGGGCTAGGCCGGCTGACGGATGCACAGTTTGCTGCTAAAAATGGGACGTGGTCTACGACGGAGGTGGGTGCCTTTGATGAGCGCAACATCACCTACGATGCGAATGGTAATCTGCGAACCGTCCGGCGCAATGTGCAGGCGGGTCCAGCAGCGCCGTTGACGATAATCGACAACTTAGAACTTCGGTATGACGGAAACCGCTTGCTCAGTGTAACAGAGAGCGGTGACGGCGCGCGCGGGTTTCGGGTTGCCAGCACGCTCTCGGGTGGCAATGGAGGTGTTCAAGAAGAGGAAGGCCCAATAGGGATAGTGGTGAGCACGGACCAATACCAATATGACGAGAACGGCAACCTGGTACTAGACAAAAACCGCGGGGTTGCGTTGACCTATAATAGCCTCAATAAAATAGAGCGACAAAAAGTAGGTACAAGCTCCGTGGAGTATGAGTACGAAGCCGGCGGAGCGGTACTACGTCGAACCGTTTCCTCTGCCCGCAACTTTGTGCAATACGATTATGTGGATGGTATCACCTATGAGTCTTCCCCAAACGCTTCTGGCCTAGCATGGCTACCAACACCCGAAGGGCGGGCACTCATCTTGCCCTCGACGCCGGACCAGTTGACGTATGAATACCAGATGCGTGACCATCTGGGCAACCTGCGCGTGGCCTTTCGGGCTACGGCCGGGAAGCAAATTACGGGTCTCAGCTTTGAACAGGATGAGGTGGAAGGCGAGTATCCGCACTTCCGCAACATTGCCACCAGCCGGGCCGATTACAGTTCCTTTCCGGGCAGCAGCCGGCCGACTGTCGCCTCTGGCTCGGTGGGTACCAAAGTAGGAGCTATTACCAACAGCCAGCCTGCGCCAACTACTTCCGTGCCCGTCACGCATGGGGAACAGGTCAAAATAAAGGTTTACTACAGCACGCCCTACGGGCCCCAGATGGTGCGTCCGGCTCTCACTCCACCTACACCAGCTCGCATTCAGCCGCAGTGGGCACTGGTCCCTGCTCTGGTAACGCCCCAGCTCTCGTCAACTGAGAAAGGAACATACAGAATCCCGCAGTTGGCTCCTGCAGTTCAAGTGAGCATGACCGGATTGTTGACCAAATTGGCTGGCGCGCATCGTGCAACTCCTGTGATCCCACAGGAAGCGCGGCCGACCAACGCAATGGCGTATCTGACCTGGGCATTGTATGATAATGAGCAGCGCCTGGTCAGATCGGGCTCTATGCCGGCGCAAGTGGAAAGCAATGATTCGTGGCGGGAATTGGTGGCCGTTGTGCCCATCGACCTGTCGTCTGTTGAAGCACGTACAGGGCAGCTGCGGGTGAGCGTACTCAACGAAGGATCCCAACCAGTATACTTTGACTCACTTTCCATTTTGCATCCGAAAGCGGAACTGCTGGTTTCGCAGGAAAACCATTACTATCCCTTTGGTATGGCTATAGGTGGGGTAGCAGTCAACACCCAGGCAGCGGAAGTAGCCAGCAAACAACTCTATAATGGTGGCTCTGAGTTACAGGACGATTTGCTTGACGCGGAAAACAGCTTCTATTCGACGGAGTTGCGTTCTTACGACCCAACTCTTGGCCGCTTTTGGGGGGTTGACCCGCTAGCAAATGAGTTTACTTCATGGTCACCCTATCATTTCGCATACAATGATCCAATTAATTACAATGACCCAACAGGTGCAAACGCTCAAGAAGCAATTCTGAATTATCAGCAGCAGTACGACAGAATACATGGTGCAGGTTCATATGCTAATGAAGGCAGAGGAGGTAGTAACGCTATGATTTACGAAGTGGCTTATCAAAATGGTGGAGCAGGAGTAGGTATGATTGGTGGAATTTCAAGCAAACAGGTGTTTAGCTATAAACAAATTACAGCAATATTTTCTGCGCCTTTTGTTCAAAACGGAAAAAGCTATTCTTATGAATATGTTTGGAAAACTCAAGTATTTAGAATACCTTCCGCATATTGTGAAAATTGTGTAAATCCAAGTACACTCAACAACAACCTCTTAGGTCTGTCTTACCCTGGAGGAGACAATCCTAAAGATTTTAAAGATAATTATTCGTATTCCTACAAACCCAGCAGTCAGGTTGAATACCCAGCAATAGGCCATGACAGGCGATACGATAATTTAAAAATAACGGGTGCTAAAGGCTTGCTTATGGATCCTAGATCAATTGGTGCAGATTATCAGTTCGTAGCAGAATCTTATTCTATCTCATTGAAATTGCTTCTTAGTGGCGATGTCATAGGGTCTACTAAAGCCGCAATATTAGGTGAAGGACTGGGATTGGCAGCGCTCCCTAAATCCTTACTAACTTTAGCCTTTGATCAAAACGCCTTGTTTAATATTGCCATGTGGTACCATGTGAGCAATATAGGTGTCACAAATAAACCCTCGCTTCACAAACACAAATGACACTGTTTATGAAATATTCATTTTTGATATCCATTGCGTTGTTTGTTATTGTAAATCTCTCTTCATGTGATATGAATAGATTTTCTGCTGGTTCTTATCCGTATGCTGAAAGAGTTTTGATTCAATGTTCATTCCAAGACGCAGTAGACAACCTTAATTCAATTAAAACCTCTGGCAAATTTGATCATGAGTTGTCTTTTGAAGATGGTCCAAATAATGAAGACAAGTCTTTTTATAGTTTTTATTTTTATTCATCAGAACACAGTTATATAGTTCATTTATTATTAACTAAAGCTTCAAAATACGAATCAACTATTATTGTTAGTGCTATTAAGAATAGCGATCAAGGTGGTGATTGGATCGAAATTAATAACGGCTTGCCTGAAAATGAAAAAATTAAGGTCATGGCTTGGCTTAAAAATAAAATACTAGATAATTTGAAATGCAAGAATTGATTTCTTTTTAATCAGTGATGTGTTCAACAGGACTTAATGTAGTCTGACATTAATATTAAAAAATGGAAAGAATTCTGGTACTCTCAATGCTGTGTGCATTTACATTGCCGAGCTTCGCTCAACAGCAGCAAAACCCACCCATCAGCTTACAGGCAGCAACTCTTACCCTACCTCCTGGGGCGGCCCCGAGTGACGTAGCCATTGCGGACTTCAACCACGACCAGCGCCCAGATCTGGCCGTCACGCAACGGGGCCTCAACCAGTTGGCCATCTTCCAGCAAACGGCAACCGGCTTTCCGGCTACGGCCACGAGCACTTATACGGCGGGCACGTCCCCCAGCAGCGTAGTAGCTGTGTCGTTGGATGTGAATAACCCCAATGCCTGGCTGGATGACCTGTTTACCGTCAGCGGCCCGGATGGGCACATTACGGCCTTTACCAATTCGTTGACCCAGCCTGGCGCGCTGACCGCCTCACTTGCTGTTAATTTTGCTTCGACCTACCCTAGCGTTTCGCCACGCCTTCAGGCCGGTAACCTTAACGGGGATGGGCTGATTGACTTGGCGATGACGAATGACAAGGAGATTCTGGCCGGTGTCTTTGCGTATGCTCACCGGGGCAATGGGGTAGTTGAGCAAATAGCGAGGCAAACCACGCTGGACCTGCCTGCGAATATTCAGCTCTCGGACTTAGATCAGGACGGGGACCTGGATGCCCTGGTTGCCATGCCGCTCTATAACCAGATCCGCATAATGCAACACAGTCCTATGCAAGCCGAATTCTGGTTAGCCCCTCCGATCAACATACCCAGTCTTGGCACAGGGGCCAGTAGCGCCGCGGCTGGCGACATTAATCTGGACTTTTACCCGGATCTGGCTGTGGCCAACAGCGGCTCGAATACGGTAGTCGTCTTTCTACGAACGGCCCCGTTCCAGTATACGACCCCACTCATTTTATCCATGTCTGCCACCCCGCGGCACGTACTGCTGGCGGACCTCAATGGGGACCGGGCCGCGGAGTTGATTGTCGCCACAGATACGCAGTTGCTAGTCTACCGCAATACCCTGCAGCCTGGTCCGCCTCGCTTTGCTACACCGGTTGTATTTCCCCTCGGGCCCACTCCGGATGCCTTGCGGCTAGCCGATGTCAACGGGGACCGGGTGACAGACATTCTTATTCCCTGCGCCGGGGACCATAGCGTTCGGATATTTTATAACCTGAGCCAAGTGAAGCCCACCGCCACGCGGCCTAGTGCTCTGCTCGGCATTGCCCTCGTGCCCAATCCGGCCACCGACCGGCTGACTGTATTTCAGCCAGCACAGCCTGCTCCCTTGGTACTGACGGTCCTCGACGGACTAGGCCGCACCGTGCTACAGCAAACACTCACCGCTGCGGAGAGCAGTTTCTCGGTCGCGCATCTGCCCCGGGGCCTGTACATAGCTCGTCTGCAAGCGGGTGCTCGCAGCGCCACGCAGCGGCTGGTGTTAGAGTAAGTGCTAGGGTGTTGCCACCTCAGAAGCATACTGGCTCCCTACTTCCCTTGGTACGTGGAAGTGGTGAGCACGAGTGTCGTGCCCACGGTATCGGTTTGAACAATAACGAGCTTTTGGGTAGTTAATTCCTGTATAGTACCACCACGAGCGGCTAAGCCAGCAGCCCCACCGAGGTAAGGATGACTAATACTGATCTTGGTATCGTTAGCACTTACGCTCCAGGTACCTGTTACTGTTTGTGGCTCGGAAGGCAGGCATTTTTCTACTCCGTTGTCGAACAGCAATTTGCCAGTGGCTTGAAAGCTATAAAAGTCATCACGGCTACACGTAGGATACCCAGCAAAGAGATTTTCATTCGTGCCGGGGTAAGTCCGCATCCGAGCTGTCAGGTACCAAGTTTTGGCCATTATTTTTTTGGTTGCGGTCGGTGCTGGGGCAGGAGCTGGAGTATCGGAGTCGGAGCTGCTACAGCTGGTGCTCAAGAAAGTTGCAGTGAGTAAGGTTATGTATAAGTGTAGCCTTCCCCATTAAGTGAGCCAGTCAAAAGTAGAGAGAAGTAGTAACTTTTCACTTCTTCTATTTTTGACTGTTTATGAAAAAAAGCCGATTCAGCGAAGC
>NZ_BAABDH010000083.1:0-6906 GCF_039539525.1 Hymenobacter algoricola
ATCATCTGCGGCCCCATGAGGCCCTCAACTTCTTAACCCCCATCGAGTTTCGCCAAGCTGCCTGACCTCTACTTTTGACTGGCTCACTTTAAGGGGGAGCTTACATAAGGTATTGTTGAATTTAGAGAGCATACAGTTGTTGATGGAAATGGATTATCTGTGCTGTTGAAGATCAAAGAGTATTCGAATGTAGAGCAAAATACCGGTTTGCCATTCATTTCGAGCAGGGTATAGTATCGACCATTTTCCACCTGTTTGTTTCTCTGCAGGGACGTTATGACGTTTGTCACATTTGTTAAACGGTCGTTCCAGGAGTGTGACGTCTATGATCTTCATTAACTTGTTTATCCGCGAAGGCGGGAAGTAGCATAAGAACGAAGCATTAGGCTTGATAAATCTTCGTCATCATACCTACAATTGTTGCTTGTTATCAGTCGTAATGATGCTAGCTCCGCTCCTGAGCAGCCGCTACGAGTGCCCGTAACCGACTTTCAATAATATATTTGCGGTCTTGTCCGGAGCCATAGGGTAACTGGCAATCGATGGCCTCCCGCAACTCGGGGTGGTGCAGCAACTGGCTGATTTCCGTACCCAAGTAAGTTCTAAGAGCTGCCGAAGCAGTTGCTACCTCCGCCGCTAGTTCCCGTCGATTATCCACCACATACACAATGTCTTCCAGATCGTTGCTCAGGCGAATATCGCCCATGCCCCGACTGCGCAACGCGACCAGCTTCGTCGCCATAAAATACTCTGCCGGCATAATCAGTATGGTGGTTTCATCAGGCAGGGTATAAGGAATAGCATGCGCAAAACCCTCTGGATACCACGGATTCGAAAAGCCTAAAATGTTGTCTTCGCTGATAGGCATTACGTCAACTACTAACCCCGCCACCCGCCAGCGACAAATGACATTCGATGTCTGATCATTACGAAAGCCCAGAGTACGCAACTCCTCTTCCAACTCGAAATAGGCGATGCGTGGTACTACCTCAATGATACAGTCCACATCATTGGTAGGGCGCGATTCTGCTGCCCTGGCTGTCGTGCTATAGAGGCCGGCAGTGCTACCTCCTACAAAAACCACTCGCTCCCGCAAGGGCCCCAGTGCGTGGGCTACGGCCTGCAGCGCGGCCAAGTTGGCTTGGTTAGACATTAGCTGGCATTATAAACGCCTTTAACAAGTCGCCAGCTAGCTTGCGCTCGCGGGGGCGACCCACACGTAGGGCATCGGCTAAGGCCAGCAATTCATATAACCGGGCATCCGCTTTGGCGGCCTGGAGCACGCGTGGGTATAGGGGCTCAATGGCACAGCCCCAGCTGTCGCTTTCTGCATCGGGCCACACATAGAGTTGTCCGGCAACTACCTGTTGGCTTAGTGGTGCAGCACTATGCGCTGTCGGCATGCCCCGCACCTGCTCGCCGGGCTGGGTCGGGAATGTTACGGGCAGTCCATAGAATAGGAACTCGAAAAAAGTCCGTCGGGACACATTGCGGCTTTGCCCATCTAGCAGGCGCGCGTACTGACAGCGCTTCAGACTAAAGGATATTTCAGTCGGGCTTAGAAACAAGGCTTGGGCTAAGTCTTTGCTCTGCCAAGAAGTGTTCTCCACTAAAAGGACTTTTAGTAGGATCACCACATCTTGAGGCCGTATTCCATGATGCTGTCGCATGATCAGTGGTTGATTTACAATTTGCAAATTGCAAATTGTAAATCAACCTGTCAACCATTCATCTTGCTAATAGAGGTATAAGGACTGATAACGTTTCCTTATCGTTCCTTATATTAGCAAGTCGAAAACCCTCACTTTTCGCCTTATTACTCCTTATTCTATATGGCCACCGACAATCAGCTGCCCGTCATATCGACACCGCCTGCCGCCCAGGTGCCCGCCCACCTGGTGGAATCCACCCAGCGCTACGTCGAGTCCGGCCTGCGCGGGGCGGCCAACACGGTGCGCGCCTATGCCGGCGACTGGAAGCGGTTCACCGCCTGGTGCCAGCTGCACCAGCTCGAGTCACTGCCGGCACCGGTCGAAGCGCTGATTGGTTTTCTCACGGAGCTGGCGGACGCGGGTAAGAAGTTTGCCACCATCGAGCGGCACGCTGCGGCCATTGCCAAGGCCCACGAGCTGGCCAATGTGGATTCACCTACGGCCGACAAGAAAATTAAGGTTTTGCTGAAGGGCATTGCTCGTGAGAAAAAGATGCGGCAAAAGCAGGCTCCGGCGTTTTCGCTCGATAGCTTCAAGCGCACGATCAAGAGCATCGACGTGAGCATTCCAGCCGGACTGCGCAACCGGGCCTTACTACTGCTGGGCTTTACTGGCGCATTCCGACGCTCGGAACTTGAAGCCCTCAATATTGAGGACCTGGCCTTTGATGATGATGGTCTGGTGGTGACGCTGCAGCAGAGCAAAACCAATCAGCTCGGTCAGGCCGAAGAGAAAGCCATCTTCTACTCTCCTGACCCGGCCTTATGCCCGATACGGTCATTGCAAGCCTGGCTGCTCGTGCTGGGACGCATGGAAGGGCCTGTATTCGTGTCACTGCGCAAGAACAATCAGGTGACTACCCGCCGCATGACGACGAAGTACACGAACTTGATTGTGCAGCAGAGCCTGGGCAATCAATATACGGCACACTCGCTTCGTGCATCCTTTGTCACCGTCTCTAAGCTGAATGGAGCTGATGACAGCAAAGTCATGAATCAGACCAAGCATAAGACCAGTGCGATGATTCGCCGCTATACCCGCCTTGACAATGTACGGCAGCACAACTCGGCCAAAGAGTTAGGCCTTTAGATTTCGAAACTATACTTAAGGCTAAAAAAGGTTCTTGTAAGCTACAATAGCAGCGTATACCTTAGCTTTACGGTTCTCACCCAAAAAATTTTATGTATGAATTTTTACACGGTTAATTATCCTAAAGATCTTCCAGATGGAAATGTAAATTTTCCATGTGCAGTCTTAGTCCCTGATGGATGGAATGACTTCAGCATGCACACTTTATTCAAGGTACATATCTATTCGAGAAAGAAGGAGAAAGTTTTCACAGGTGATCTCAAAATACTTCAAATAAATACAGAAGATCCGCAAAATGGCCAAGCTTTTACACACTTGCCTGATGAATTCGATGATCTTGGTATTGAATATTGTACTCTTGGACAGAATGTCTCCTATTACGAAAGACTAAGGAAATTACCTTTAAATTTATTCAAACCATTTCTTGAAGGAATAAAAGATGTTGTGTTTAACCCAAAAATTGCAGCAAGATTCAAATATGTAGGGGGCTTCAGCAGCTCACTCTTGAGATTCAGTGATGCAGAAAAGGCCTTTTATGAATGCGGAGCTCTATTTCAAAAATTTGTACAGGAAAGAATATTTAAATTTACTTTCACATGCCGTGTAGCTCATGCAGCTGGTAATCATAAAGTTGAATTTGATTTTTCTTCACATGCTACTGAGTTGAATAGAACAACTGTGATAATAGGCCGGAACGGAACGGGCAAAACACAATTTTTAGGCGAATTTGCACTTGCAATGAGTGGCTTGTCAAAAGATAAGCAAACAAGTTTTACTCCAAGGCGCCCAAGCTTTAGCCAAGTCATAGCTGTATCGTACAGCATATTTGACGAATTCAAGAGGCCTAAAGAGCAAACATATAGTTACCATTATTGCGGAATCAGGAGACCTGATAATAACACTGACGAATCTGAACAGTTATCGAAAAGCAACTTAAACAGCGATAAATTTGATTCTGCTCCGGTATTTTTTACACCTAAAGAGTTAGAGCATAAGCTAAACTCAGCTTTAATTGAAATTACTGAACGCGATCGAGTTGAGCAATGGAAGGAGATACTCGGGATTCTATTAGAAGGAGTATTTGATGATGAGGAGCAAGTGCAAATAGTATCATCGAAACTAAGTTTTTATCATCGCCTTAGTTCGGGCCAACGCATACTTGTCAACATTATCACTGACATAATAGCTAACATCGAAAAGGAATCGGTGATACTGTTTGATGAACCTGAACTGCATTTACATCCAGACATCTTCTCAGCTCTCATACGAGCTTTTGATAAAATACTTAAAACATTTGATTCATATGCTATTATTGCTACTCATGCCCCACTTCTTTTACAAGAAACACTGAGTAGGCAAGTTAAGATATTTGGGAGAACCGGGAATATACCTACAATATCACCTCTAACCATTGAATGCTTTGGCGAAAATTTAACAACGATTACCCGTGAGGTTTTTGCTATGCAGGGTACAGCTAACAATTTCAGAGCTCATCTCACAGAACTCAGCGTAGGTCGTACTCCTGAAGAAGTCGAAGCACTTTTCCCGCGAGGGCTACCTATGCAAGCAGAAGCATTTTTACAGACATCTATTAAGTTATCGGAGCGCTAAAATGAAGAACTTGTACCCGCTCACATCGGATTCGTTCACATACTTTGAAAATATAATAAAAGCAAAACGCAAACATAGGAAGCCAATACTTGAGGCGTTATCTGATGACATCAAGCTACTATATCAAGAATATGGCGCTAATATCTCAGCCCTAGAACTTTTAACGCCCACTTCTCTTAATGCTGAGCAGAAAGAAGCTTTACAACATTGTTATCTCGTGCCTGTGCAAACAATGTATGAATTGAGACATGACATAGAGGTTCATCAAATCACTTGTAATGCTGACATTGCTGCGTTTTGTCAGTACTGCGGATTGAATTATGGGGCAAAAACACTTGACCACTATTTGCCAAAAGATATATTTGCGGAATTTTCTACTCTTGCTTTAAATTTGGTTCCCTGCTGCGTTGATTGCAACACCTTGAAAGACACTGCATGGCTGAAAGGATCAGAAAGAGAAATTATCAGTTTCTATTATGATTCGCTACCTACAACTCAATTCTTGTTTGCAGATTTAGCTAAAACAGGAAATGTATATAAACCCTCATTTCATCTCAGCCTTGATGCAAGTGATTACTGTGGGATGGAAGCCACTATTAGGGGTCATTTCAATAAATTGGATTTATTAAATCGATATGCTGATGCTTCTGCTCCTGTTATCTCAGAGCAACAAGGCTTAATTGAAAGTATCGCTACTGAACATATAATTGCCGGTCTTGGGTTTGACGATGAAGAAATTATTGACTTAATAGTGCACATTTTAACTAAGAATGCTGTTAAACTTGGAAATAATCTTTCAATAAACCACTGGAAAGTACCACTTTATCAGAGCATATCCGCAAATAGAAATTTCATTAAATCATGTATTTAGCTCCATGAGCTATCTATTGATAATCGGCAAATTTAATGACATGGCAGAAACTTAAGCTCATTTAGTTTGCCAATTATTTTGTTATAAAATTTCTCGCTGGCCTTTCGCCTTAACCATCTACTCCGAATAATGGAATTGCATATACCTGAACAGCGCATTACAATTATTTCAGCGCCAAAATCCAAAAACACTGTAACTAAGCTTGTAAGTAAAGCCACTTTACTCAAGGAGGTAGCTGCAGTTAAGCACCAAAATGGCTTGCTCGTCAGCAACAAGGAACGGTCAGTCTATATAACTGATAAAGCGAAGGATATCCCCGAAGACCAGAACGATGTTGCGCAAAGCGAAAATTTGCCAACAATTGCAGCATTGAACGATCAGGGGTTGGCTATTAAAAAATGGCTTAAGTCCACGAGCAACCTTAATAACCCAGCTGATGTGGTTTCTTCTTGGCGGGGAAAACTAACCTTTCTGGAGGAGGACAGGGAAGCTGAAATTAATGGTTTGCGTCAGCCCCAGTTAGGGGCGCTTTACAGCATTCTAGGTCATTTAAAGCTGGCGGCTGAGGCAGGTGTTGTGGTATTGCCAACAGGTACTGGCAAGACGGAAACGATGCTGGCAGCTTTAGTAGCCAACCAATGCAAGCGGTTGCTAGTAGTGGTGCCATCTGATGCTCTACGGACTCAAATAAGCGAGAAGTTTATTACGCTCGGATTGCTGAAAGAATTTAAGATCCTATCAGAAGACGCAGCTTACCCAGCTGTGGGAGTTATTCGAAACGGGTTTACCAATATAGCTGATTTTCAAAATTTTGTAGCTAAAAGCAATGTGATTGTAGCTACCATGGCTATTTTGAAGAACCTCTCCAATGAGAACCTGAAGTATCTGGCGGCTGAGTGCTCGCACTTATTCATTGACGAGGCCCACCACGTGAAGGCGAAGTCTTGGGAATACGTGAAGGAACATTTCGATAACAAGAAGATAATTCAGTTCACAGCAACACCGTTTCGCAATGATGGGCAGCGACTGGAAGGTAAAGTACTGTTCAACTTTCCCCTGCGCGAGGCGCAGAGCCAAGGATATTACAAGAAAATTGAGTTCTTGGCAGTCAGTGTACCTAAGCTGAAAGAAGCGGACAAAGTAATTGCCGATACAGCTATTGCTCGACTCCGTACCGATTTGAAATCTTACAACCATATACTAATGGCTCGTTGCGCCACGAAAGAGCGGGCCGACGAAATATTTAAGCTATACGAGCAGGAAAAGGATTTGCAGCCCATTCTAATCTATTCTGGCGCACCGCGCGCTAAGGAAAATTATCAGAAAATTATCAAAAAACAGACCCGCATTATTGTGTGCGTTGATATGCTAGGCGAAGGCTTTGACTTGCCTGAGCTTAAAATAGCCGCATTTCATGACATTCGGAAAAGCTTGCCTATTACGTTGCAATTGGCAGGGCGCTTCACGCGCACAAAGTTTGACGAGCAGTTAGGGGATGCTTGTTTCATTGCCAACATTGGGGTTCTTCTTCCAAAAGGGCGGATTTACACGCTAAGCATTTTTTAGCTTCTGGGCGTAGTTATAGACTGTTCCATAAGCTACACCTAACTGCTTGCAGACCTG
>NZ_BAABDH010000084.1:0-6930 GCF_039539525.1 Hymenobacter algoricola
ACTACTTAACCCCCAATCAAGTCCATTCGCAAGGAAAAAGCCCCGCCGGAAAATCCGAGCGGGGCCCTTGCCTTATTCATGTCAACATATAGCCGGACGAGACACTCCCGAGCTTACTTGGCAGCCTTGGCCACCCGCACGCCCACAGCCATGATGCCCGGCAGCTGATCCTGACGCATGTACTGTTCCAGCAGCAGCTTGTAAGTACCCGTTTGGTGAAACCGCTGCCCCGGCAAAGCCAGAAACTGGTGGTCGTAGATGTCGCCCGTGCCGTTGCCGTTTGGCTCCCCGGTCTGCGGGTCCATCAGCAGCATCTGGTGCAGCAGCTTCGATACGGGTCGTCCCGCCGGATCGGTCAGCGTATGCTGCACGTACAGATTGTAGTAGCCGTAGGCCGAAGCGTTGCGGATGTTGAAGTACACGTCGTAGCGCTGGGTGGTATCGGCAATGGTGAACTCGAAGGTGGGCTTCACCTGCACGCCCCACACGTACTCATCCAGATCGGTGTTTTTCTCATACACCTGCCCCGGGTCGCAGGCAGCGAGCAGAAGCAGCATACTCAGCCCGGACAGCAAACGAAACAACTGCCGCATACCTAGGACGCTGAAGGTGGCGGGGGGGGAGTAGCGCCGCCCTCGGGCCGGGGGCGCCCGCCCCGCCGGGCAGAGCGGCCTCCCCGACTGCCCCGTTCCGCCCCGGCTTCGCCGCTGGCGCGGGCAGGACCGTCGGTGCCGGCGGCGGGTGGGGTGGCCGAGCGGGGTGGGCGGCCTTCGCCACGCGGGGGCCGGGCTTCGGCCCCGCCTTCCGGCCGCGGCGCCTCACTGCGCCGGGCGTCGCCGCGGCCTTCACTACGCCCACCTTCGGGGCGGCCTCCTTCGCTACGGCCGCCGCGGTTGTTGCGGCGGTTCATGGGGCGGGCAGCGGCCCCGCGCGGACGCCGGGCTTCTTCGCCGGCAGCGGCCGTGTCGCCTTCCGCGCCACCTTCGGGCGGGGCAGCGGCTTTGGGAGCACTGCTCGAAGGACGGCTGCTGCGGCGTGGCGCGGCCGGCGTAGCCGACAGCGGAGCCACGTCCGTAGCGCCTTCGGGCCGGTCTTTGCCACCGGTCTTCTTCTTGCGCTTGGGGCGCTTGCCGGCCTTGATTTTGTCGTCGAGACGGTCGAGGTTGCCTTCCACGTGGGCCGAAACCTCCGGCTCGCGCTCCTCCTCTTTCACCGGGGCCAGCAGACTCTCGGGCTTCTCCCCTTTCTTGTTCAGCTCCTGCACTTCGCGCACCCGGTCGATGCTCAGCATCACCCAGTTGTTGTCGCCGCGCAGGGCAAACCACATGCGGCGCTTGAAGATGTCGGTTTTCTGCAGGAAAGCCTCGCCTTTCTCCGTGAGCAGGGGGCGCTGCACCTGCGGAATGTCCTTCAGGGCGTCGAGGTAGGTATCGAGCTCGTAGTTGAGGCAGCACTTGAGGCGGCCGCACTGCCCCGACAGCTTGGCCGGGTTCAGGCTCAGGTTCTGGTAGCGGGCGGCGGTGGTGCTCACGCTCTTAAAGTCGGTGAGCCAGGTGGAGCAGCACAGCTCGCGGCCGCAGGAGCCAATGCCGCCGAGGCGGCCGGCTTCGTGGCGCAGCGAAATCTGCCGCATCTCCACCCGCACCCGAAACTCGTCGGCCAGGCGCTTGATCAGGTCGCGAAAGTCCACCCGGTCTTCGGCCGAGTAGAAGAAGGTGGCACGGGTGCGGTCGGCCTGGTACTCCACATCCGAGAGCTTCATCTTCAGGCGCAGCTCCTCCACCACCGAGCGGGCCCGGAACATGGTGCCCGTTTCCAGGTCGCGCACGGCTTCCCAGCGCTCCACGTCCTGCTCGGCGGCCACCCGCAGGATGGCGCGGATGTCCTTGGAGTCGGTGGGCACCTTTTTCTTTTTCATCTGCAGGCGCACCAGCTCGCCCTTGAGCGAGACGTGGCCCAGGTGCCAGCCATTGCCGCCGGCATCAATGACCACCGCGTCGCCGGTGACGAGCGGCAGGCGGCTGCTGTTGCGGTAGAAGTCTTTGCGGCCGCCTTTAAAGCGGATTTCGACGATGTCGAACCCGTGAAAGTCGCTGGGCAGCTCCACATCCTGGAGCCAGTCGAATACGTTGAGGCGGGTACAGCCCGAGCTACAGCTGCCTTTGGAGCCGCAGCCCTTGGCAGTCGTAGAACAGCCTCCGCCGGAGGAACAAGAAGTACAAGCCACGGCTTGGAAGGATATATCGTGAGGCGGAAATGATCCGCGCGAAATCGGTGATGAACAAAGATAAGCATTTCGGCCCCTTGCCCGGTCAGGGGCCAGCGGCCACGGCGCTGCTCAGGTAGCGCCGGTTTTTCAATATTGCACTCTTTATTTCAGCAAGCGCGGTCCTGGCCCGACCCGTTTTACAATATTTTGGCGGCCAGCGCCTTAGCCTCACGGCAAATAAGTCAGCGGCGCGCTCCGTCGGCGGTTGCTTCACTCCGAGGCGCAGGAGTTGCGGTCCGTCCACCGGCGGGCAGACCTTGCTTTGTGCAACGCGCACCAGAAAATTCAAATACTGCTATTGTATAATTCTTGCCGAAACGGTCTGTATAGGGAATTGAGCGGGCACGCACCCGCATACTTTGCATTTATTTTAAAGTTTCACGAATTAACCATTGACATTCATAATTTTTATGCTCAACTTTTGCACATAATTCATCCATTCCCCCATCAACCCTTCCCAACCCAAACCAAAAAAAGCATGAAAATCACAAAAGTACTATCTGCTTTGGCCATCTGCGCCTGCTCTATGTCGGTCCTGTCTTCTTGCCAGAAGAAAGAGGAGGTTACGACGAAAGACCAGATTTCCGAAGATACGTTGAGCCAAATCCGCCTGCTGGGTTTCACCACGGCTGATGCGAAAAAAGTAGAAGGCGGCTACCTGGTGGAAGGCGACATTCTGATTTCGGACAGCGACCTGAAAAACAAGCCGGAAAATCAGTTCCTGCGCGTAGGCGAAGAGGAGCAGTACCGCACCAACAACCTGGTGAGCGTCGGCTCGGGCCGCACGATTACCCTCCGCGTATCGACTTCGCTGCCTTCGGCCTACGTAACGGCCACCGACGAAGTCATCCGTCGCTACAACGCCCAGAACCTGCTGATCCGCTTTTCGCGCGTTACCTCGGGTGGCAACATCCTGCTGACGGCTGCTCCTAGCGGCTCGGGCTACCTGGCCTCGGCTGGCTTCCCATCGGGCGGCAATCCTTACGGCACCGTACAGGTGAACTCGGGTGCCATCGGCACCGCCAACGCCACCACGTACATTGCTACCATCCTGGCCCACGAAGTTGGTCACTGCATCGGCTTCCGCCACACCGACTACGCCGGCCGTCAGTATAGCTGCGGTGGTTCGCCCGTCAACGAGGGCGCCAGCACGGTTGGTGCTGTTTATATTCCCGGCACGCCCAGCGGCAACGATCCTAACTCCTGGATGCTGGCCTGCATCGGCACCGGTGCCAACCGGCCGTTCAACACGAACGACGTAACGGCACTGCGCTACGTGTACTAGCCTTATCCGGCTTCCATAGCAAAGGCCCGGTCTTCACAGACCGGGCCTTTTTTTGGGCTACATACCGGCCGGCCGGCCCGTTAAGGAAGGCTTGCTTTGGCTGGGAAGCTGCGGGGACGGGGCCCCGACCCAGGTTACCTGGCAGCACAAAAGCTTCGTTCCCCTCCCAACCCGTGGTTCGGCAGCTGGCCGATAAGCTGGTATCCGGGGCAGCCCACTCCAGCCGGAGCAGCCCCGACACGGGGCAACCGTTTAAAGTATCACCACCCGCCGGGAAACGCTATGGCCGCTGGCCGTGCGGGCGCGCAGAATGTACAGGCCCTTTTTCAGCCCGCTGGTATCAAACTGCTTGATCTGGCTTTCCTCCGTAACAGCCCGGATCAGGCGGCCCAGCATATCGTAGAGCTGCATGTGCAGGACTCCACCTTCGCCCTGGATAACCTGCAGCGGCTGCCCGGCCACAATGGGATTTGGATACAGCTGCAGGGCGGTCGTGGGAACGTACTGCACGCTTTCGGGCTGGCTGTAGAACGAACTGCCACCCGTCGTAAGCAGATGCACGCGGTACGTGTTGAGGCCTTGGCTGGGGCTGGCATCGGTAAACGTCAGCTGCAGCGCCGTCACGGGCGCCACGGTCTGCACGGGCACGTAGCTGCCGTCGGCACCGAGCTTTTCCAGCGTGGCCGACTGCAGCAGGTAGCTGCTGCCCAGCGTCAAATCCAGGCGCACCGTGTCGGTGGCCACTTCCCGGGGCAGGAAGGAGCGGATGTAGCAGCCGACACCGTTTTCCGCGTAGTCCACCGTGCGGCTGGCTTCCTGGGGCTGCCCGCCCAGCACAGGGGCCACGGCGTAGTGGCGTACGGCCAGGCGGGCCGCCGTTAGCAACAGCGTCGTATCGGCGGTTTGCAGCAGCGGCTCGAGGTAGGCCCCGCGCAGCTGATACACCTGGTACTGCTGTACTCCGGGCAATGCGTTCCAGGCCAGCAATGCCTCAGTAGGTGCGGTCTGACTGGGGCAGACGTAGCCGACCTGCACCTGCAGCCGCGGCAGGATGGCAAAGGTTTCGGACGCAAAAGCCGCGCCGCCCGTCACCAGTCGCAGCCGGGCCAGCGTCAGCGTATCCGGCACCGACCAGGCGTAGTATTCCTGGCTCAGGTTAAGGTCCGCCTTGAGCAGACGCCAGGTGGAACTGCCCAGGGGCTGATACTCGAGGCGGGCCAGAGTAGCCGGACCGCGCCACTGCCAATGCAGCAGTTGGTTTTCCTGGGGGCGGAAGTTGGCGCCACCGGTAGGCTGCACCCAGGTAAGGCCACTCTCAAGCTCGTACGCCAGACTAAAATCCTGCGGCCCGGCGGGTAGGCTCAGGCCCCGCACATGCAGCTCGTACGTGCCCGCCGGCGGAGCCGTCAGCGTGACCTGCTCCACATTGTTGAGATGGTCGGCGCGGCGGCGGGCGGGCAGGGCCAGCGAGTCCAGGTGCGGGTAGGAGCTCAGCACCCAGGGCCGCCAGCGCTGACCGGTAGCAGCATTGACCAATTCCAGGTCCAGGTCATTGAGCAGCGCAGTGGGGGCACCGGCAGCCGCGGCCGGGTCGGCCCAGGCCAGCGTGGCTTTGAGCAGATACGTACCGGCCGGCACCACAATCGGGAAACGAAGGGAAGCGGCGGTGGTGGCGGTGCCGGTAAAAAAGCGGCTGGCCTGTACCGTCTCTACTGCGCCCAGGGCGTCGGCCTGCCCGAAGCCGGAAACGAAATCGGGACCGGGGCGGCCGGTGTCGTCGGCGCTGTTGAGCAGGATGGCTTTTACCAGGGCAGCCGGCGGCAGCGTGCCCCCGCGGGGTTCCCGGTAGGCCTGCTGTACCAGGGCGCTGATACCCGAAACCAACGCTGCCGCGTCGGAAGTGCCGCCGTCGCCGTAGGCCACCAGCTCGGGCTTCAGCCGGCCATCGTAGGCCGGGCCGCGGGAGCTGAGCGGCGACACTTCGCCCGCCGCATTGGTGGCGCCCACGCTGAGCGTGTTCTTCGACATCTTAAACTGCCCGGTGGTGTTGGCCACGCCCGGCAGGCCTTTGTACGGCCCATCCGGACTCGCCTGCGCGCCCCCGTTACCGGACGAAAACACGTGGAGCAGGGCGGGAAACTGGGCGCTCTGCTGGTCGTAGGCGCGGGATTCGAGGCCGTAGAAGTTCTCGATACCTACGCCGTAAGAGTGGTTCTGCACCGAAATACCGGCCTGCCGCAGTGTCTCCCCGTTGTCGGGGAGCAGCTGGGCAAAGCTGGAAAAGCCGACTTTAGCCTGCCAGGCCACGCCTTTGCCGGTAGGTCCCGTATTGCCGGCGCCGGCGGCCAGCGTGGCCATGGTTGTGGCGTGGTCGGTAGGCGGGCCGGGAATAGTAGCGGCGTTGAGTACCCGGCCCTTCAGGTCCAGGTCGGCGGGGTCGAAGGGACCTTCCTTGATGGAAATGGCCATGCCCTGCCCCGCTACGTTCGGCAGCTGCTTGTGCAGGGCTGCGACGCGGTTGGCCGCCAGGTTGGAACCCCCGATCTGCCGCTCTTCGTGGGCTTGCCGGTTGGGTACATCTACAAACTGCACAGACGGGGCCGCCGCCAGCTGCTGCACCTGCTCCTGGCTAAGGTTTTCCAGCAGGAAATACTGAGTGCCGCCAACAGCCCCGGCGGTCAGCGTAATGGCCGGCAGATGCTGCCGGGCCCAGCCCACAAATACCTCATTGCTCGTTACGCTCACCCGCACTGTCTGCCGGTGGCTGCGGCCGGCCTGGGGAAGCAGCGTGGGGGCAATCTTCCGGTCGTTGGCCCGGCCACTCTGCGCAAAGGTGGCGGAAGGTGTGCCCAGTAGGAAAGCACCGCCTACTACCGCGGCTAGCGTGGCGTAACGGCGGAGTATTGTGGCAAAATAGTGCATCAAATGGCCTAATGAGGACGTTGTACCCGGCGTGGCCTTACGCCGGCCAATTAGTTAAAGATAGGAGAAAACGCCGCCACTGCCGCAGGCTCACCCACAGTTCTTGCAAAGAAGCGCCCTCGTTTTTACGGATTTTATAATCATCCCAGGGCATAGCATCAAAAAGCGCTGCTTGCAGCCAGCCCTCTTGGTGCGATTTTAAATCCTCGCCATAAGAGCGTTAGAGCGTAGCTCCTGCCTTCACGCAGTGCTGCCTTTGGTTGCCCAAGCTGTCGTAGTCGTGGGCAGCTTCCGTCAGCGGCAGACGATGATGATTTTGTCGAGCTTGACGTTGCCTCCCACCATATATCCTAGGTGTATAGTCCCAGCGTGAGGTGGGTCGGGTCCTGGGTAAAGTTAACGGGGTTTTTCTGCCACTGGGCACACACAAATTCATGTGGCGTGAGGCCGCGTA
>NZ_BAABDH010000085.1:0-8990 GCF_039539525.1 Hymenobacter algoricola
TCGCCCATTTCATAGCCGCCGCTGCGCTTGATGGTGGGCTGTTGGCGTTTGGGTGTCTGCTGGGGGGTCGTGCGCTCCTGGGCCTGTTTCTCGGCCTGCTCCTTCTGCGCGGCGTACTCCCGGCCGAACGCCTCTAATTCTAGTTCTAGCCTGTGCTGGCCGTACTGCTGGCCACCCGTGCTCAGTTCCGCCCGCTGCTGCTGCACCTCGATGGTCTTCGCCAAATTGTTGCCACTGTACGCCCGGCCCAACTCGCTGCCTTTTAGGTGCTGGCCCTCGTACTCGAACACCACGGCCTGCAATTTCTCCTTCTGGTACGTGGCCTGCACCCCGATACCGTCCCGCTGCAGCGCCGCCGTCAGCTCCTCGGTGCTCGTGGCGTGGGGCAAGTGCCGGCTCAGCGCGTCCTGTACGTACAATTTGGCCGCCGCCCGCTCCGGCAACTGTTCCCGCTCAGCGCGGCGGTTGTCCTGGCTCACTTCCTGGGCACTGACCAGGCCGTACTGCTTTTCCAGCTGGCGGCACGCCTCCAGACTGTGGCGGTAGTTGTGCTGGTCGCTCACCGTGGCCCCCGCGTTGTCCACCCGGTTGACAATCAAATGGGCGTGGGGGTGGTCCTGGTCCTTATGGCGCACCAAGGCCCACTGCGTCCCCTCCGGGTCCACTTTCATCGCCTTCAGGTAGGCGCGGGCAATCTCCTCTATCCGCTCGTTGGGCAGCTGCGCCTTCTCCTCGGCGGGCCAGGCCAGCGCGACGTGCATCACGGCCTTGCCCAAATTCGGGTTTAGCTCCCGCTGCGCGTTGAAATCCGCCGCCATGTGCTCCGCCGACGTGCCGCGCACGCCCTCCGTGGCCAGCACCTCGGCCCCCTTCTCCTCCCCGAACACATAGCGGCAAATGCCGCCGAAGCTCTTGCCGATTTTCACCTTGCCTATCATCGCGTCGAATCGGGGGCTAAGTCCTCGAGTAGCCGGTAGAGCTGCACCAATACCTGCCGGGCCGCCTCGCTCACGTGGTGGCCGGCGTGGAGCTGCTTGGTGAGCTGGTTCAGGTTGCCGGCCATGCCGATGAGCTGCCGGAGCTGGGCCACTTCCTCGACCGTGCGCGGCCGGGGCGGGCGGGCCGCGTCGGGGGTACCGGCCCACACGGCCCGCAATACCTCGCCCATCGACTTGCGGTAGTCCTTCGCTTCGGTGGCCAGCTCACGGTGCTCTGCCTTGGTCAGTCGCACCGACACGGTATGCACCTGGTGGGGGGTGGTCTTCGGCTGTCGGCCTCGGCGGCGGGGGGGCTGGTCGGGTGGCATCAGGCGGTCCCCGAAGGGACAAGTTTAGTGAGCCCAGAGGGCGAACGTGTTTTGAGCGAAGCGAAAAACATAACTTGCTACACTACCGAACGACTCCTACACGGGCCTCTAAGGTACGGATACGGCCCACCTGCGCAACTTCCCGGCTATCCTTTTTCGCCGGCACTGCCTACCCCTGCATCCTTCCTCAGTTTCTAGCCCCTTCGCTACCTCGCTACCTCTTGGCTCTTGGTGGCCACTGTTTCATCGTCCCGCTTTTCCCCTTCGCCAGCACCGTACCGCTGCCCATTTTCTGACTACTTAGCTACTTGGCCACCTCGCTACCGTATGCTGCTCGGCCCCCTCCCCCACCGCCCCATTGGTTGCCCTGGTTCACGAGTTGCCCCCGTTTCGTTTGCCTCAGCACTCCCCCGCACTCCCTGGCCCATAGCAGTACATAAGCCCGACAAGTAAGTTTATAAACCTTTGATTACTAATAATATACATTTTATGAAATTCGCGCAAGTTACTGGCTTCTAGAACTTTGCTGGTTTTGTTTTGTTCGCGCCGTTGTACCCCCGAACAGTCCCTAAAAGCCTTTTTTTTCTCGCGCGAGTCACAAATTGTGATATTTTAGTTATTTGTTCTATTTGTAGGCCTCATAACTAGTTGATTTTCAATGAACCACAACCGGAAAGCGAACTTTTGGTAAGGTAAAGCGAACTTTTGGTAAGCTAAAGCGAACTTTTGGTAAGGCAAAACGAACCTTTGGTAAGGTTAACCCGAACTTTTGGTAAGCTAAAGCGAACCTTTATCCAGACAGTTCTTTTATTTAGTTCTTTTAACGTAGTATTGCATTCTTAACTAGCTTAATATGCTATGAAATTGGGTTTACAAGTCCGTCAACATAACGCCCTGACTACAGCTCGCTACGAATACAGCGAAACTCAGCTTGATGTGTTCTTCTACCTGCTCTCGCAACTACGCAAAGGGCAACCGGGGTCCGTCTACGAAATCTCCGTGCCGGCTATGAGCGAGTTAACAGGCAAGCAGTACAACTACAAGCGTCTGCGCGAAGCCACCAAAGAAATGGGTTCGCGCTGCTTCGAGTTGGAAACGACCGACGAGTTGGGCCAAAAGGTGTTCCGCCAACTCTGGCTCTTCAAGCGCGTGGATTATGTTATCGGCTCGGGCCGGCTGCGCGTCGAGTTCACCGAACCAGCCATCCCCTTCCTGTTCGACCTGCAGGCCAACTTCACTTCGTTCGAGTTACAAGCCGCGCTACTGCTCACCAGTAAGCACGCTAAGCGCGTCTACACGCTATGCAGCCAGTGGAAAGACAAAGGCGAAACTCCCAAATTTGGCCTAATCGAGTTCAAGCACATGCTGGGGTTAGTAGACGCCAAAGGCAATGAAGAGTACAGCGAGGTATCCATGTTTAAACGCAAAGTATTAGACATTTCGGTTAAGCAAATCAACGAGTTAACCGACCTAAACATCGGCTACCGCCTGCTCAAACGCGGCCGCAGTTTCGAGAGCCTGTTGTTCACGGTGGGCAAGCAAGCCGTGGCCATGCCTATTCCTTTCGACCTGGTGCCCGACGCGGCACCCTCGCCAGTCGGCATGGCTCCGCACCAGGTGGAGAACGCCGGCCGCTTGCTCGCGCAGCTGAGCATTACCACGCCAGAGCTGGTGGCCACAATCCTGGCCAACGCGGCGCACGTGGCGGCCTGCAACAAGTTCGCCCACGACCTGAAAACCGGCAAGCACGCCAAGGCCCATTCCCTCTCGGGGCTTCTGCTCACCATCCTGGGTCTTAAAAAGCCTACAAACGGGCCGCTGTTCGACGCGGCAACCAAAAAGCAGGCCTAGCCCGCCTACTTGCTAAAGACGCGCTGCCAGAGGCTCTTTCGGGCGGGTTCGGCTAACCGGGACGCAATGCCCTCTACCATCTGGGTCAGTTGCTCCACCTGCGCCTGCAAGTCGCGGGGACTCGCCGGCAATTGCGGGGCCTCCCCTTGGCGAAGCTGCCCTTGGACAAATGCCCGCACCTCGTCATTGAAGTACTGCCCGAGCGTCTTATCGGCGCGAGTTGCCGCTTTCTCTAACATGGCCCGTGTTTCGCGCTCTACCCCCCGTACGGACCAGGTGACGGCCGTGGTGCTGACCGGCTTGGGCGGGCGTCCCCCTTTATTACCGGCCTTACCCACCATAAGATGGTCAGCACTAGTTGATTCGTTGGCTGTCTTACCAGCACTGGTTTCGGTAAGACTGATTTCGGGCATTGTCTTACCTGTTTCCGTTTCGGTAAGACTGGTTTCGGACGTTGTCTTACCGGTTGGCGTATCTGTCAGACTGAATTTGGGCGGCATAGCAGGGCGTATTACACGGTGTAAGACGCATAGGTACGCCCAAATGGGCCACCCAACCAACTGTCTTACCACTTGTCTTACCGACTAGCAGAACCGCTAAGCCGTTAACTCCAAGACTTCTGCGGCCGGGATGCCCAGCTTTTGATACATGCGGCGCAGGAAGTCGCCGTTGGCTGGTCGCCGCCCGCGCAACACCTCGCTCAGGCGCGACTCGCCCACCTCCAGCAGCTGGGCGAGCTGCTTTTGCTTCAGCCGACGCTTGAACATCTCCACCTGCAGCCGGCCGGCCACGGTGGTCGGGGGGCCAGGGTTGTGGCCGTTCGCCTCCTCAAAGGCGTGGATGGCGTCGCGCAGCACCAGCAGGCGGGCGTGGTTGGCTTCTTCGTCGGTGGCCAGCGTCCGGAATTGCTTCACGGCGGCTTTGTGCTCGGCTTCGGTAGTCAGGTTCACGGGCTTGGGGAGTAGAACAAAAGGGAAGAAATACGACCTCAGAGGTCTTGCAACTGCTTTTTACTCAACTTGCTGTAATCGGCGTGGGTCATGATGCGCCGGATATCGACGGTGCGCAGCGAAAACAATACTTGGGCCACCAGCCGGTAGTGGTTGGGGTAGCGCAAGAGTAAGAACAGAAATTCCCGTTAGGCACTCCTAGCGTCAGAATTTAGCACGCAGCAGGTGCTTTTGTCTCAATAAGTCACGTTCTATGGGTGGTAGGAGCCGCTGATTAGCGAGATAACCAAACGAGACGCATTTGTGGGGCAGAAGCGGCGTGTCATTCAAAAATGCCTTAGCAGCGTTAAAACGCCCGTATTTTGAGACAGCTTGTCCGGCAAAAATTCGGTGCTACTGCCCTAACGGGAATTTCTGGTCTTACTCTTGCGCTACCCCATTTACCGCTTTGAGGCCGACTTGGTGTACGTGCTGCAATGCCGCTTCCACTACACGAAGAAGTAGGCACAAAGGCGTTATTGGACGCCGATAACGGGCCCTGCCCGAAAGACAGTGGCTGTTTGAATCACCGTTTGCGTGTACTGTTTGTGTCCATGCATCAGTGCTACGTTATCTGGCCCGCGCAACATGCCTTAGCGTCGTCTTTCAGTTTCCAATGTCGTGCGACCACGTAGCTTAGCAGTTAGCAAGTTGTTTGTTTTTGAGCTTATCCAAACTTTATCAGAATCAGAATGCGAGCATGGCTATTAGTGGGCGTTTTGCTGTGGCTGCCCCTGGCTTCGCAGGCGCAGCGTTCCCTTGACTCAACGCCGAGGTATCTCGAATCCGATGCACTACGGGCCAAAGACCGAATCAACGAGCGGCCGCGCTACGGGGGACTCACCAAGACGGCCGCGTACCTCCAAGCTGACCAAGAGTTTATTGCGCAGGCGCTGCGCAAGTATGGTACGGCCCAGGCTGCCATGCAGGCCCATGTCAACTTTGGTTGGCACTACCTAGCTACTGACCATGCGCCCACGGCCATCAAGCGCTTCAACCAAGCTTGGTTACTCGATTCCACGGCGGCTGACGTGTACTACGGCTTCAGTGCGTACCTGCAGCAACAAGGGCAGACGGAGGAAGCCGAACGGTTTTTGCAGCTTGGCAAGCGTCACGACAAAGGCAACGAAGCGCTGCTGAAGTACTACGCCAGCCAGGCCTATGGTCAGTCGTTGCGCCGGGACTACACCGGGGCTATTGCGACGAACGAAAAACTGCTGGCCTTGGCCCCCACCAATGCATTTGCTCATGGTAGAACCGGCTACTGGTACCTGCAACAACGGGACACGGCCCGTGCCGCTCAGTACCTGAGCCGCGCCGTGCAGTTGGACCCGCAGGATTCGGTTTCCTACCTGAACCGGGGCTGGTTGCGCTACGGGCAAAAGCAGTACCCCCAAGCCGTGGCGGACTACACGCAGGCAATCCGCATCAACGCGCACTATGTGAGCGCTTACGTCAACCGGGCCTTGGCCCACACCGATGCGGGCAACCACGCGGCGGCCATTGCGGACATGCAACACTGCCTGACGCTGGTGCCCTCCCGTGACAAAACCGAGATATACTACCTTCTTGCGCAGGCCCAACTAAAAGCCAAAGACTCCAGTGGGGCGTGCGAGGCGTTGAAGCAAGCCCTGGAATGGAGCTACACTCCAGCGGCGGAAAAGGATATCAAGCGCCTCATGAAAAGTACCTGCCGGTAGAGGCTTGTTTGAGCAAACCCCTGCCAGCAGCCCCGCACAAAGTGTCGATTTGCTTCTTCAGCTGGGAGTGAGTTCGTAAACTCGCCACCAAGTGCTTTCTCACGACTGGGGCAAACAGGATTTAGGGGGCAGTGGGGAAAGAGAAAAAGTGTACCCACTGCCCCGGTTTTGTCCCTTAACATAACATCGGTTATAAGCGCACTCTTAGAATCGTGGTGGTTTTTCGTCCGTAATACTTCTTACTTTAATTATGGGATTTTACTTATTTATCATCCCTCGTTGGCAAGAGATCAAATGATTTTTTGGTAGTTGCTAGCATAGTATTACCTTGCATGTGATTACCGCCCTAGTTTCCTCACTACCCTATTGCTCCAGCTTACTCTTTTCAACGACTACGTCAGTCGTTATAGAGTAGTGTTTGGGGCTTTTTTCATGTCAATTTTTTCTTAATTCTCTAAATATAAACGCATGAATAAAAGATTCTTAGTTCTGGCATTGGCATCGGCCATAGCTCTGTGTGCGACTAGTTGTGAGAAACTAGACGATATGAAAAGGCATGATTCCTCAGGTATCGTTGGCGCGCAGTCTTTTATCACTTCTTCTGGGGTGGTGTACGAAAACGGCTTGCTCTCATTCACGAACCAAGCAGCATTGGACCGGACAGTGGAGGACCTTGCTGCAGCCAGTCACAACCCAACTCCACCTTTTAGTCTAGAATCTGGTGTAACTAGTAGCAGCATTGGCCCCCCACAGGATGAGGGAGGTTACGACGACCCTATCATCGAAGACAGTGCTTTGGTCAGCTTCGAGCGCCAATTTCCCGGTTACGTATCCAAGCGCGTAGAGATCCAGCAACAGGAACGCCAACTGATGGACCAAGATCAATGGTCAAGCACTAACGATCCCGACGATTTTTTTGTGGATAGTGACGTATTACGAACCCTTCTTAATACACAATTAGAAATCAAGATTGGCACCTCGATATTCGTCGTTGTCAACGAACATTTGGTTCTCGAAATCACTAACAACGACTGGACCACACTCAGCCTTTATCGCCAAGGCGACAGCAGCTATTCAAGTAGCCCTAATCTAGTATACCATTACGATAATTCCGTTGCCAACCGACCTACCGACTGTACTAGCGAGTTTGTATCGTCTAGAGCCTCTGATGGCCTTACGTTCAGCTTTACTCCTGACATTGGTCCCTCAACTGGCCGGGTGTACAATTGGGAGTTCGGAGACGGTATAGTATCTTCGATGCGAGCACCCAACCATCGTTATGACAAACCAGGCACATACGTTGTTATCTTACGACTAGGTGGCTATTGCGCCAACCAAAGTACAGCACATACCGTTGTAACAACCAACACGCCCTTAAACTGCACTACAATTATTCCCAATAATGCATACGACTTTACTGTCACTAATTTAGGTCAGAATTTCACCTTCGAGCTTGCCAATAATTATACTAATCGCTTCACCTATATCTGGGATTTCGGCGATGGGGACGTAACTACCTATCCGACTGCAAACCGCTCGCATTTCTTTTACCATAACTACCTCAATGGAGGTGTATATACAGTCCGGTTATATATTCAAAACAATCAGGGTTGTGTAGCAGAGCGTTTAGTTCAAGTCAATGTACCTGCTAACGAATGCATTAGTGTTTTCTTTGATCGCGACAAAGAGTACGAAGATAATTACTTGACCGATAAAAAATTCAAGTATAAATTATGGGCAACCAACGTTCCGTTTTACCACCGAGTAGGTGTCAAGACAAAAAACTACGAAAAAAGAAAAGGCAAGTGGAAACAAGCGAAGGCCCCAGTAATTTATGCTCGCATTTATGGCAATGTATACTACCCACAACAAGGAGGCGCTGAATGCGCGAATCAGACGCCGATTAACGATGATGATCGGGACAACAATGGCGATACAGCCAAAACTGATGTAGCACTGGGCAGTTCTTACCGGCTGAAGAGGCAGTCTATCCGTTCTCAGCATTACGTTGAAGTTGGTGGCGTACGGTACAATTCGCGAGTCCAACTAGAAATAGATTAACTCACCAAAACTATAGCAGGCAGTAATAACTGCCTGCTATACCCATTTTATGGACAAAAAAATACTGTTGTCATTGATTTGTGCATTGTGGGTCTACAATAGTGCGGCTCAGCAGCGAAAACTCAAGTTAGGTATATCCGCAGGGTTGGTTAGGAGTTTCGTCTATCCGCAAAACTTTTCCACCAAGGGACGTGACGATTATGTACATGCAGAAGGGCAGATAGGATATATGCTCAGCTTGCATGTAGAAAAACCCCTTACTTCTAGAATCGCTTACAACTTTGGGGCTCGTTTCCTAAGTACGCCCACTTACTATGATGTGGCTCTCTTAGTACCAAACGCATTTCTAGTTACACACACGTGGCGGGCCGAACGTCGTAATTATCGTTTTTACAATGGATTATCATATACTATATTAGAGCGAGGCAACAGGAAACTTCGCACGTTCGGGGGTTTGCTAGCGGGCGTAGAAACACAAAGAATACAAATAGACCATACCAAGTTTTCATTTTACGAAACCTATGCAAATAACTTGGCCGTGAACTTTGACTATACCAGTTCGATGGAGCCTATATGGCTTATGGGTACTGAATTAGGATTGGGTGTGAGGTTATTCAACGGAGTTGATCTAAGTCTTTTGTATAACTATAATTTCACCCACACTCCCAAGATAAATTATACGTCTACGATCAGCTATGAAGGTCCACCTGGCAGCCCTCGAACGTCAACAGGAACACTGACAGGCCGACCTAATTTTGCTGCTGCAGAATTAGTTATCTGGTTTAACTGAGTAGTAGACGGCTATCCAAGGCAGTAGAATGACTGCACTAAATTATGGCTTCCCTATTGGGAATCCGCCTGAGGCGTAGCAAGAGCCACATATTGAGGAAAGTAAGGTGCGGCTCTGGGAAATTTCTTACGATAAGCTTGCACTTGGTCGTAGTAAAATAACCCTTCTTTCCGCAGTCGCTCATTGGCGGGGTTCTTGTTCCAAAAGGGCGGTTTTACACGCTAAGCAACTAACCAATTGATTCAGTGATTATTGCCGGCAGAAAATTTGATGTTTATCAAAAAGGAAATCCT
>NZ_BAABDH010000086.1:0-9902 GCF_039539525.1 Hymenobacter algoricola
CTTCTGCTTTAAACTCAGCAGTGAAGCGGCGACGGGTACGTTTCGGGTTCATGGCATTGACTAAGATAGCCGCCATAAACTGTCCAAACTTTGGGGAGTACTACATGTAGCACATGGTAGCGTGGGGCTTGGTTGAATCAAACCTAGTCAAAACAAGTTGCCACATAAAACCAATTTCAGTGCTGGTTAGACATCTGGACCCGACTGTAACTGTAGTAGTGCAAGCTCGAAAACTGCCCTAATGGCGCTTACAGCCCATTCATGGTCCAACGGATAGTTTAATCAGCAGACATTGCTACTACGTTTGCCACCCGCCTATTTGGCGCATTTACCGCACCGGCTTGGGCAGCATCGGCAAACTCTCGTGGCCCTCGGCATCCACGCTTACCACCCCGAACAGGTAGTTGTCCTTGCTGTGGGGCAGGTCGGCTTTGGGGTCCGTCACGAAGAACTTCTGCTGCCACTGCGGGGCGCTGGTTTCGCGCATCAGCACGTAGTAGCCGGCCGGTTTCTCGCCGGCTTTCGGGGCTTCCCACTTCAGCTCAGTGCGGTTGCTCAGGTTGGCCGTGAGCACGCCCACGTTCTGGGGCGCCGCCGGGGCCAGGGCCAGGCTGGCCAGCGTGGCCAGGTTTACGCCGGTGTTTTTGCGCAGGTACTGGAAGTCCATGCCCTCAGGCGTATCGCCGTAGGCACGGCCGTTTTCGGTGCGCAGGTCCTGGTGCTGGTGGGTGAAGTCCTCGTTCATCTCCGTGAAGCGCACCGCCGTGAAGCCCTGCTGATTAAAGGGCGTGTGGTCGCCGCCGCGCAGAAACCGGTCGGGGCGGTATTCGAGCACCACTTCGAGGCCCTCGACGTACTGCCTGGCAGCCGTCTGGGCGTAGCGGGCCAGCTGGCGGGAGGGCGAGTCGTTTTCGGAGCTGAGCGTGCGCCGCAGCTTGGCCTCGTCGGGTGTTTCATTGGCCGGCACCCCTTCGCTGAACACGCGCAGGTGCTTGTCGTCCTTGAGCTGCGGGTCGTGGCCGAGGGAGTTGCCCATGATGTCGTTGTTGAGCATGGCCGTCAGGTTCCAGCCTTCCTTTTTGGCCCGCTGGGCCAGGTAGGTCGAGCCGTAGAGGCCCTGCTCTTCGCCCTGCACGGCCACGAAGATGAGGGTACAGGGAAACTTCTGCTTGCTCATCACCCGGGCCAGCTCCATCACGGCGGCCGTGCCCGAGCCGTCGTCGTTGGCCCCGGGCGCGTCGGCCGTGGCATTCATCACGTCCGTCACCCGGGAGTCGATGTGGCCGCTGACGATGAACACGCGGGTGTCGGTGGGGTCGGTGCCGGGCAGCGTGGCCATCACGTTAGCCATCAGTACGGGCTTGTTGATGCGCCGGCCGTCGGGCCTGACCGTGAACGTGTCCTGAATTACCGTCAGCCGGCCGCCGCTGGCTTTGCTGTACTTTTTGAATTCTTCTTCCACCCAGCGCCGGGACGCCCCGATGCCGCGCTTGGGATCCTTGGTGTCGCTCAGCGTGTGCCGGGTGCCGAAGCTGACCAGCTTCCGCACATCGTCTTCCAGGTTTTTGGCCGAAATATCCTGCACCATCTGCCTGATGGCGGCGTCGGCCTTGGTGGTGGGGGCCTTGGTTTGGGCCTGCGCCGAAGGCGTAGCGGCCAGCGCGGCCAGAGTGAGGCAAGCGGCAACGGGGAATTTCATACGGAGCAGATCAGGAACGGTAGAAGCATTTGCAGTGGGGCAGTGAAGGTAGCAACCCTGGCAGTGGTACCCAAAAAAAGCCCCGGCCGCCGGCAGGTGTCTGCAGTAGCAATCGATTCAAAATTAAAAGCCTTCCTACTTTCGAGGAGGGCCGTCAGAAGTAGCAAATAATTTCCTTTGGAATTGATTGCTACTGACCCCCGCCGCCGGCTGGCAGTCCCGCACGGGGGAGTCCGGAAGGCACGTCGCGCGAGGTTATACCACCGACACCAGCACGCTGGCCGCGTTGCCCCCAAACCCGGCCGCATTGATCAGCACCCGCCGAATCGGGCGGGTAGGGGCCGGCGTGAGGTCGGTGGCAAAAGGCGGCGCCGGCCACGATTGGGTGGCCAGAATCTGGCAGGCGAAGTCGAGGCTCAGCGCGGCCGAAGCGCCCAGCGTGTGGCCCAGCAGCCATTTATTGGAAACCAGATCGGGCTTACTACCCCCGAATACCGCCCGGATGGCCTGCCGCTCGGCCGCGTCGCCGGCCGGGGTGCCGGGGCTGTGCAGCACCAGGGCATCCACCTCGGCCGCCGTGCGCCCGGCCTGGCCCAGCGCCTGACGCATGGCGGTCTGGAAGTGCTGCCCGTCGGTGGAAAGGCCGGTTTTGCTGCCCAGGGCCTCGAAGCCGAAGCCCACGCCTTCCAGCACCAGCAGCGGCCGCCCGGGCTGGTGCTGCTGCTCCAGCAGCAGCGCCGCCCGCCCGACTTTCTCCAGCGCAAACACCGCCGCGCCCTCGCCCAGCACGAAAGTAGACGGCTTGCCCGCGCCGGGCCGGCAGGGGAAGTCGGCGGCGGCGAAGGGCGAGTAGATGCCCAGCGCGTGCAGCTGGGCCAGGGTGAAACCGGTGAGCGACGCTTCGGTGCCGCCGGCCAGAAACCGGTCGGCCATGCCGGCGCGCAGCCAGGCCACGGCGTTGCCCAAAGCCTGAAAGGCGCTGCTGCAGGTGCTGGAGTGGCTGAGCGCGGCGCTGCTGGTGCTGCCCGCGTCGAAGGCCACCCAGCTGGCGACGTTGCCCAGGGTGGTGAGCGGGGAGGCCGCCGCGGCCACGGCGCCGGTGCTCAGAAACTCGTGGTGGTAGTGCTCGGTGCGGCCCGTGGCGCCCCGGGATGAGCCGATGCTGACGCCCAGGTTGGTTTTTGGTTGGTGGTTTTTGGTTTTTGGCTTTTCACGGGCAGAATCAAGGTCAACAGGCAATTGCTCGTTGCTGATAGTTAATTGATCATTGCCCCCGCCCCAGCCAGCTTGGGCCGTGGCCTGGCGGGCGGCCAGGATGGCCAGCAGCACGGTCCGGTCGAGTTGGCGGTAGGCAGACTGGCTTTTGCGCAGGGCTGCCAGCTGCTCCTCAAGGGCGGCGGGCAGCGCGGCTACCGCCAGCGGCTTGTCGCCGAGCAGGTGGGTGGCAAAGCCCGGCCGGCCCGGCGCATACGCCTCGGCGGCCACGCCCAGCGCCGAAACCCGGCCCCGGCCGCGAAGGATGATCAGCTCCTGGGAGGCAGCGGAATTAGTCATGCAGGTACTCGGGCAGGGTGGGGGCGGGCAGAAAATCCAGGACCAGCTCCCGCATCCGGCGCAGCACGGCGTAGAGCAGGTCCAGCTCGGCGGCGGTGGTGCAGTAGGGCGGCAGCAGGTACACCACGTTGCCCAGCGGCCGCAGCACCACGTGGTGGTCGAGGGCGAGCTGGTAGAAGGCGTCGCGCAGGCGGCTGAAGTAGCTGGTGCCTTCCCCCGGGTCGTACTCTACGGCCAGAATGGTGCCCCGGTGCCGCACCGCCCGGATGCCCGGCTGGCCCTCGATTTCGCGGCCAAAAGCGGCGTGGGCCGCCTCAATCCGCTGGCGCTGGGCGGCGCAGGCCTCGGCCCGGGTCAGCTCCAGACTGGCCAGCGCCGCCGCGCAGGCTACGGGGTTGGCAGTGTAGGAATGGCCGTGGAAGAGGGCCCGCATCTTGTCGTCGCTCAGGAAGGCCTCGTAGATGGGGGCGGCGCAGGTGGTCAGGCCCATGGCCAGGGTGCCGCCGGTGAGGCCCTTGGAAAAGCACATGATATCGGGCTGCTCAGTGAGCAGGGCGCTGGCAAACAAAGGGCCGGTGCGGCCGAAGCCGGTCATCACCTCATCGGCAATGGCCAGCACGCCGCGCTGGTGGCAGCGGCGCAGCATCTCGCTTAAAACTTCCGGCTCGTACATTACCATGCCGGCCGTGCCCAGTACCAGCGGCTCAAAGATGAAGCCGGCCACTTCCGGGCGGGCCAGGGCCGCGTCCAGCTGGGCCAGCACCGCAGCCTCGCGGCCCGGCACCGGCACGTCGATAAACTCGACTTCGAACAGCAGCGGCCAGAAAGGCTGGGTGAAGGCCCCCCGGCTGCTCACCGACATGGCCCCGAACGTGTCGCCGTGGTAGGAGTCGCGGAAGCAGAGGAAGGTGCGGCGCTGGGGCTGGCCCTGGTTGTGGAAGTATTGCAGCACCATCTTCAGGGCCACCTCCACCGCCGTCGAGCCGTTGTCGGAATAGAATACCCGGGCCTGGCGGGCGGGCAGCAGCGCCAGCAGCTGCTCGGCCAGCTCCACGGCCGGGGCGTGGGTGAAGCCGGCAAACAGCACGTGCTCCAGGGTGCTGAGCTGCTCGCTCACGCGGCGGGCAATGTGGGGGTGGGCGTGCCCGTGCAGGTTCACCCACCACGACGAGATGCCGTCGAGGTAGCGGGTGCCGTCTTCGGCAATCAGCCAGCTGCCTTTCCCGCGCACAATGGGAATGGGCAGCGGCGCGGTCTGCATCTGGGTGTAGGGGTGCCACAGCACGGCGTGGTCCCGGTCGGCAAGGGTGGACATAGAGCGAGAAAGCGGATGGAAGCCACAAAGGTAGCCGTCATTGCCGGGAGACACGCCAGCAACCCTCAGGTCATTGCCAGGACGAAGGACGAAGCAATCCGTCCCGGACCCTGAGCTACCCGTTATAAAAGCAGCAGCCCCTGCCGTATGCTGACGTCAGGGCTTGCTGGGCTAACAACGGTTTCTTCGCTGCTCAGGACGGATTGACGCCGCTTAAGGCGCGGAATGGCTTTCGCCCCGCACTGCCAAGCCAAACCAGGCCCGAAACTCCGCCGCGTACCGGCTCACCACGGCGGGCGAAACTTCGGCTTCCGCCCGCAGCCGGGGCATTACCGGCACGCCCGTGTGCTGGCAGATGAAATCCTCGGTGGCCGGGTTAGGCTCACCGTTGAAGACCAGCCCCCGCACCCTGAGGCCGCGCGTCTGCAACGCTTCCAGCGTGAGCAAAGTGTGGTTTATGCTGCCCAGATAATTGCGCGACACGACGACCACGTCCAGCCCGAACTGCTGCATCAGGTCGGCCATCAGCAGCCCCGGCGCCAGCGGCACCAGCAGCCCGCCCGCGCCTTCCACGATGAGGTGGTTGTCGGTAGCAGGAAGCTGAAAATCCTCGGGCCGCAGCGTAATACCCTCAGCGGCGGCGGCGGCGTGGGGCGAGGCCGGCAGCTGCAGCCGGTACCGCTCCGGGTGGAATCGACTGGTTTGGTTTTGCACCAGGCCGCGCACGGTGGCGGCATCGGTGGTGGGCGTGAGGCCGGCCTGCACCGGCTTCCAGTAATCGGCCTGCAGGGCTTCGGTAAGGATGGCCGAGACTAGGGTTTTGCCGACGTCGGTACCGATGCCGGTGATGAAGAGTTTTTCCAAAGGGATGGTGATAGAGAAAGGGCGGAAGCCGTCTAGCGAGCCGGAAAGTTCGTGTGCAGAAAGCGAATTACCGCATCAAAATGCTTAAGCGGCTCGGCATGCCCGCCCACAATAGCCAGGTGCTGCCTGGGGTAGCGTAAGCTAGCGCGCTTTAGCTGAGCCAGCATCTGTTCAGCCATGGGGGTAGAGGGACATACCTCATCCTGAGTCGCCGATATCAACAGCACCGCTCCCCGGATATTTTCGACCGGAATACGAGCCTGCCGCACCGCCGCCGTGTCCGTGAGCATGGCCGCAAAGGTGGCCCGTAAGTCACCTTTTACCAGGAATGGTACCGCCGCTTCATTCACAGGCACAAACGGTAGCGGCTGCCCCCGGTACGACCACGCCGATGTAGTGAGGTGGTTGGTGTTTCCCGGAAACACCACGTAGCTCCCCACAATGCTCACCACGCACTGGATGTCGGGGTAGCGACTGGCCAGCAGCAGCGCCAGGTCGGCCCCGCGCGAACCGCCCACCAGCGCTATTTTCCGGCCATCCACTTGTGGGTGTCGCGTGGCGGCTTTAATGGCCGCGTACACTGTATCGAGCGAAATCCGGTCCAGCAGGGGCGGGGCGTCGGGGGTCTTGAAGTAGCCCAGGGCCAGAAAGGCGTAGCCATTGGCCACGAGCTGGTCGCGGGTGGGCTGCCAGTGGTGGCTGGCCCAGGCATTGCCGCCTTCCGAACCACCCAGCCCGACCAGCAGGGGTTGGTGCCGACCGGGACCCACATAGAGCAGGCTTTGGGCACCGGGAGTTTTTAAATCAATCTGGGCCGTGGCTGCGGATGCGGCCGTCAGTAGTACGCCCAGAAACAGCGCGAGGGAAAGGAGGAGGTGGCGCATAGCAGAGGTTGGTTTCTGCAAAGGTTAGCCGCGACCGGCCTCAACCTCTTTGATGCAGATCAAATTCTCAGCGCCCGGCCCGAACTCGGCTCAGGGTTTCCTGGGTGATGCCCAAGTAGGAGGCCACCATGCCCAGTGGCAGTCGGGGCAGGATATCGTGGTGGGTGTCGCAGAAATGCGCGTATTTCTCCTTGGCCGAAGTAAAGCGCAGCGACGTGATGCGGTCCATCAGGTGGCCAAACACCGAGCCCATCGAGAGCCGGGCATAGCGCTCCATTTCCGGAAAAGTGTCGAAAAGGTAGCCCAGGTCCTGCACCTGCAGGCTCAGGGTATGCGTTGGCTCCAGCGCCTCCAGGTAGTAGATGTCGGGCAGGCGCTTGATGAAGCTGTTGGGCGAATTCACCCACTCGCCTTCGGCGCTGAAATACTCGGTTATCTTTTCCCCGTCGCGCAGGTAGTAGAGCCGCACCAGGCCCCGCTGGATGAAGTCGCTGCGGGTGCACACGTGCCGGGCGTCGTGCAGCAGCTGACCCTTGCCATAGCTGGCCACCCGCACCCGGTTCAGCAGCGCCGCTTGCAACGCTTCTGAAACGCGGATGTATTGTTCCAGGTGCGGAAGCAAGGTGTCGGCGGCAAGCATAGGCACAACGGTGAGGTTTCGGTAAGCAATAGGTGGGGTCGCATCCCTGCGCCTTTATCTTGAACGATAACGGATGGGCGCTATGGAGTACGAGCAGCAAAGGTGCGCCTCGCTGGTCAGCTTCTACTGGTCAGATAGGGGTATGTCCGTCCCCGCTTGCCCCAGCACTCGTGCCAGCCCGTCGATTTCGCCTTTGGTGTTATACGAATGCACAATCAGCCGCAGCCGCTCGGTGCCCACCGCCACGGTGGGCGCGACGATGGGCCGCACGTCGAAGCCGGCGGCCCGGGCGGCGGCGGCCACCTGCCGGACCTTTTCCGGGCCGGGATTATCGGCGAAGAAAACCGGGTGAATGACGTGGCTGGTGGCCGGCACCCGCAGGCCGGGCACGGCGTTGAGCGTGGCTTTCAGGTAGTCCGACAGCCCGAACAGCTTTTCCCGCTCCGGCCCCAACGCGGGTAGCAGCTCGTAGGCCGCCGTGAGGGCAGCAATGGTGAGCGGGGGCAGGGCCGTGGTGTAGATGAAGGGGCGGCTGAAGTTGAGCAGGTAGTCGCGCAGCACGGCCGGGCCGGCCACGGCGGCGCCCTGGCTGCCCAGAGCCTTGCCGAAAGTGAGGATGCGGGCAAAAATCTCGTTTTCCAGTCCCAGGGCCGCTACCAATCCTTCCCCGCTTGGCCCGTAGATACCGTTGGAGTGAGCTTCGTCGACTACCAGATACAGGTCCTTTGTCCGGCAAAACGCGGCCAGCTCCACCAGCGGCGCTTCGTCGCCGTCCATCGAATACAGGGCCTCCACCGCCACGAACACGGCCCCGCTGGCGCGACTGAGCTTACGCTCCAGGTCGGCCAGGTCGTGGTGCCGGAAGCTCCAGGCGGTGGCGAAGCTGGCCCGGATGCCTTCCTTGACCGAGGCGTGGCTGGCCTCGTCGTAGAGAATCGTGTCGCCGCGGCGGGGCACGGCGCTGAAAAAGCCCAGGTTGGCGGTGTAGCCCGAGTTGAACAGCAGCGCGGCCTCGGCCCGGTGAAACTGCGCCAGGCGCGTTTCCAGCGCTTCGGCCGCGGCGGAGTTGCCGGTGAGCAGGCGGCTGCCGGTGCTGCCGGCGGGCTCGGCGGCCGCGGCCTGCACGGCCTGGCGCACCGCCGGATGCCGGCTCAGCCCCAGGTAATCGTTGGAGCTGAAGTCAACCAGGCCGGAAGCGGGCCGCGGCAGGCGGCGGCGGGTGCCGGCGTCCTCCCGCCTGGTCAGCTCGGCGGCCAGGCGCTGCCGCAGGTCCGCATCAGAAGACATGGCGGCCCTCAGCGGGCCGGAGTTTCAAAGGGCTTGACCGACAGCCACACGGAGCCGTCCTGCCCAAAGCTGCGGGCATTGACCACCATCCAGTCGGAGTCCACTTCCACCCGGTCGCCGAGGCCGGGCAGCACCTGGTGGCGCTCAAAGACCAGGTTCAGGGCCGAGCCGATTTTGTCTTCCAGCTCCGTAATCAGCTCCTGGGCCTCCCGCGCCTCGTGCTGCTGGCGCAGGGTTTCGGCGTAGGCGTGGTCCAGGTTCAGGTCAAAACTAATATTCATGGCGGCAACTAAAAAAGGAAATGGCCGGGCCGGCGCAGGACTATCGGTGGCCGGCCCGGCCAGAATAAAGGTTAGGCTTCTACCGTTGCGGCTTTGCCCAGCACGGTCGCGCCCTCGGGCACGTCCTTGAACGACTTGCGCGGCGTGAGGCCCAGCAGGGCAAACATCTGCTTATCGGCGTCGAAGTCGGGGTTGGGCGTGGTCAGCAGCTTCTCGCCGCTGAAGATGGAGTTGGCCCCGGCCAGGAAGCACAGCGCCTGCTCCGTCACGGGCATCTCCTGGCGGCCGGCCGAGAGGCGCACCATGGTGTGGGGCATCAGGATGCGGGCCGTGCCAATCATGCGCAGCATTTCCCACACGCTGACGCGGGGCTGATCGGCCAGGGGCGTGCCTTCCACGGGTACCAACGCGTTTACCGGCACGCTTTCGGGGTGAGCGGGCAGCGTGGCCAGGGTGTGCAGCATGGCTACGCGGTCCTCGTCCGTCTCGCCCAGGCCGATGATACCGCCCGAGCACACCGAAATACCGGCTTTGCGCACGTGCTCCAGCGTGTTGAGCCGGTCGTCGTAGGTGCGGGTGGTGATGATTTCGGCATAGTGCTCGGCGCTGGTGTCGAGGTTGTGGTTGTAGGCGTAGAGGCCGGCCTGCTTGAGGCGCTCGGCCTGGTACTCGTTGAGCATGCCCAGCGTGCAGCACACTTCCAGCCCGAGGCCATTTACCTGCTCGACCATGCCCAGCACCCGGTCGAAGTCGCGGTTGTCGCGGATTTCGCGCCAGGCGGCGCCCATGCAGAAGCGGGTGCTGCCCGCGTCCTTGGCGCGCTGGGCCGAGGCCAGCACTTCGGCGTCGGGCAGCAGCTTGTGGGCCTGCACGCCGGTGTGGTAGCGGGCGGCCTGGGGGCAGTAGGCGCAGTCTTCGGGGCAGCCGCCGGTTTTCACGCTCAGCAGCGTGCACACCTGCACTTCGCCGGTGGCCTGAGTCTGGGCGTGGATGGCGGCGGCCTGGGTTACCAGCTCCAGCACGGGCAGGTTGTAGATGGCTTTTACTTCGTCGAGAGTCCAGTCGGTACGGAGCAGCATTGCGGGGGAATGAGGTGGTCGTGGGAAGAGCAGGTAAGCCACGGGCGCGGCCGGAAAAGCACCGGCAATGGCCCGCGGAGCCGCAAGATACGCGCGAAGCTGGTTAAGTGGGGCTAAATCAGTCCGCACCGGATTCGGCCGCCGGACCCTGGTGGCCGGGGGAAGCAGGGTCGGGGAGTCGATGCGGAGGGGATATGTGTCTCGTCCGGCTATATGTTGACATGAATAAGGCAAGGGCCCCGCTCGGATTTTCCGGCGGGGCTTTTTCCTTGCGAATGGACTTGATTGGGGGTTAAGTA
>NZ_BAABDH010000087.1:0-10790 GCF_039539525.1 Hymenobacter algoricola
CAAACTCGGTTTTCATGACACCTTTTGGAAAAGCTGTCAACATATTTCCGGACCCGACATAACGCAAAAAAAAGCCCCTTCTGCTGCTGAGAAGAGGCTTTTCGGTAATAACATATGTGAGCCTCTTATTGGACTCGAACCAACGACCTGCTCATTACGAATGAGCTGCTCTACCAACTGAGCTAAAGAGGCAATTTCCAGGCAACCAATTGTTCGCCGGGGCTGCAAAGATAGGCAGATGCCCAAGCAACGCGCAAGCCCGGATAGAAATTTTTGTGCGGTTGGCCGAACGCCCGCGGGCTGACCCCGGCACAGCCCCGAATCCCGGGCGTGCTGCGGGCCGGGGCACGCGTAGGCAGCCTGTTCGTCGCCTTGTCCGGGAGCTGGTACCTGCTCACGCTGCTCGCTGCTGACCCTCAACGACGGCCCGGGCGACTAGGACTGGGCTTTCTTCTGGAAATACAATGCCCTGTCGGCTGGACTGGCCACGCCGCTGCCGGCGCGGTGGTAGCCGGCGTGGGCTGGCAGCAGTGGCAGGCCGCCGGGCGCTAACCGCCCGCGGCCTGCTACCTTTGCGGGCACTATGATGAAACCGCTCCGCAAACTTCTGGTCCGCACGCTTGGCTTCGAGCGCTACATCCGCTTGGTGAGCCGCGTGTACCTGCGGCTGGTGGGCGCGGGCTGGGGCCGCCAGAAGTATCCGGAGCTGTTTTTTCTGTCCCAAATCGTGAAGCCCGGCTTTGTCTGCCTCGACATCGGCGCCAACCTGGGCTACTATTCCGTGGCCTTGTCGCGGCTGGCCAGGCCGGACGGGCAGGTGCTGGCCGTGGAGCCTATTCCGCAGTTTCAGGCCATCTGGCAGGACAACGTCAAGCTCAGCGGAGTGCCCAACCTGACGCTGCTGCCTTACGCGCTGGGCCGCGAAAATACCATGGTGCAGATGGGCACCCCCGAGCGCGACGGCCTGCTGCACCACGGCATGACCAAAGTGGCAGCCAGCAGCAGCGAAGCCTACGCCCGCACCTACGATGTGCCCATGCGCCGCCCCGACGAGCTGTTCGCCGACCTGCCCCGCCTCGATTTTGTGAAGTGCGACGTGGAAGGCTTCGAGTCGGTGGTGTTCGAGAACATGCAGGCCACGCTGCGCCGCTTCCGCCCGCTGATCCAGACCGAGCTCAACGGCCTGGCTAACCGCCGGGCGGTGGTGGCGCTGCTGGCCGGCCTGGGCTACAAACCATTTGTGCTGTCGGCGCGTTTTGAGCTCGAGCCCTGCACCGCTGAGCAGCTCGAAAGCCACGTGACGGCCGATTTTTACTTCCAACCTACTTCCCCGGCCGCATAACGCAGCTTCCTGATGGTCAAGTTTGTTCTCACCCTCCTCATCATCACCTTCGTCGTGCGCTATGTGCTGCCGGCGGTACTTCGTTTTTTCGTGGCCAGCTTCGTGCAGAAGCAGGCCCGCAAGTACACCGAGCAGTTTGGCACCGCACCGTTCGAGGCCCCGTTTGGTCCGCCCCCGACCGGCCCCCGGCCCGGTCCCGGCGCTGGCCCCAACGGCCAGGTGCACGTCGACTTTATCCCGCCCAAGGAAAAGGCCCGCAAGCCCCCGGAGTTTAAGGGCGGCGAGTACGTGGACTTTGAGGAAGTGAAATAGCGTGCCGGATACCCGGGCCACCCAATCCGACGGGGTTCTTAGAAGCCTAATCCCACCCGAACGCCCGAATCCAGGCGCTGCCCCGACTGTACGGCGGTAAAGAAATCAACGCGCAGGGCCTTGAAGATGTGCTCCACGCCCACGCCCAGCTCCACGTAGTTGCCCGCGGCCGGCGTGTGCAGGTAATTCACGGTGGCCACTTCCTGCCAGCGCAGCCGGCGCATGAGCGGGATTTTATTGAAAAAGAACCCGTTGAAATGGTGGCTGAAATGGGCTTCTACGTAGCGCCGCGCGGTGCTGTAGCGGTAGTAGTCGAGCAGCTGGAACTGCTCGAAGCTGACGGCCAGCGCGGTCCGGTTGCCGGCGAAGTGGCGGAAGTCGATAAAGGTCAGATCCGGGTTGCCCAAATAGGTGCCGGCCGTGGCGTTGAGCACGCTTTCCCCAAACAGGCCCAGGGCCAGCTCCTTGCGCACACCTGCCTCCAGGCGGCTGAAGCGCACGTCGGAGTTCAGCACGTTGCGCAGGCCCTGCCGCAGCCCCAGCGTGAGGCGCGGATACCGGGAGTTGCGCAGGTTGAACTTCCCGTCGGGGCGGGTGATGTACTGCTGCCCGGGCTGCCAGGTGAGCTGCACGTCGAGGGTGGTGCTGCGGCTGCGGCCGAAGCCCGTGCCCGCGGGCCGCTCGGCCGCTACCGGCTCGTTGGGCGTGAAGGCCCGGCCCGGCACGTCGCTTATCAGCTCGGTCGTGGTGTTGTGCAGCTCCCGGCGGTCGGCGTAGCCCGCGGCCAGACTCAGAGCAAGGCCATTCACCAGTTCGGTCCGGTACGTCAGCTCCAGGCCGTCGCGCTGGTAGTATTTGGCGTAGTTGCGGTTGGCAAACAGCGTGTAGATGCTGTTGATGAGCGGCGTATTGATGGCCGTCTGCTGCTGGTTGGCGCCGGGGTCGAAATCCAGGATGGTGCGGCCAACGGCGAAGCCCACGCGGCTGAACGACTCGGGCCGGAACGTGTAGCCCCCGCGCAGGCTGGGGCTGAGCTGCCGGCTGGCGAAACCGTAGCGCAGCGTGGGTACCAGCGAGTAGTTGCGCCGGTCTTCGTAGCGCTGGATAAAGGTGGCAGAGGCATTCACGACGGCGCCCTCCACCGTGTTGTAGAGCAGGGCAGTGGTGAGCGGCGTAACTAAAATGAAGCGGCGCGCAAAAGTGTTGCTGTAGGTGTAGCCGGTCAGCAGCAGGTCCCCCGGGCTGGGCTTGTTGCGGATGTGGTCCAGCGAATCCTGGTAGGGCCGCGACTTGTGAACGACTTCCACGCTGTCCTTGACGCGGTAGTCTTTGGTTTCCTCGTCGCTGAGCGGAATGGGGCGCACCTCGTTCCAGTAGGCCGCGTCCCGCTCGTTGGCGCCCTGCTCGATGTGCATGATTTCGCCCTTGGCCAGGGGCTCGACGCCGGCCACGGCCCCGCTGTCGGCGGTGGCGGCAGCCTGCTGCCCACGGGTGCGGGCCTCGCGGCGAATGTTGCTGGTGGCGGCGCGCAGCCGGGGCCGCTGCTGCCGTACCTCGGCCACGGTTTCGCGGCGCACGGGCGCATCGGCGGCGGCGGGCGGGGCCGCCGCTACTACCGGCGGCGCGGCGTAGGTCGGCGTCACGCGGTAGTTCGACAGCACCGCGTTGATGCTGCCGTTGCCCTTAAACCCGAGGGCTTCGCCGTTCAGGAATACTTTCTGCGACTGAATAATCCAGGCCTGCGGATGGCCGGGGGCGGGCGCGTAGAGGATTTCCACCCGCATCTTGTCCACGTACTCGATGCCGGCGTCGGCGTTCAGGCTCAGGTCCAGGCTGTGCAGGCGCCAGGTGCCGTCTTCGGCAATGTAGATGAAGCCCGTGAAGGCCGGGTCGATGCGACGGCGGGGCGTGACGCGGATCTTGTCGATGGTGATGCCGTTCTGCACCGAGGTGCCCACCAGCTCGTAGCGGTAAAACAGCAGGGCATTCTGCGCCACCGGCGACACAAACCCCCGCTCGGCGAAGCCCGACTGCAGCAGGTTGTCGTAGAAGTTGAAGTTCTTCGACGCGCGGTTGAAGCTGAAGCCCTTGCTGCTGCCGCTGACCCGCGACGAAATCATGCGCTCCTGAATCTTGCCCGGCTGGCGAAACGTCAGATCCGACACCGACTCCGACAGATACACGATGCCGGGCTTCAGGTCGGGCCCGACTTTGATGAGGCCCAGAATCTTGCCCGGCACGTCGGTGAGGCGAAACAGGGCCTTGATGTACATGCGGGCCGAAAATGCGGCTACCTCCGCCCGGTGGTAGCGCCGCCAGTTGATGGCCTGCTGCACAATGGCGTAGGCGGGGTCCTTGTCGGAGCCGCGTACCACCACTTCGCCCAGCTTGTAGTTCTCGGGCGTCAGCGTCACGTTCAGCACCGTGGCCGAGTCGCCGCCCGCCACGCGCACCTGCTCGATGACGGGCCGGTAGCCCACGTACTGAAACACCAGCTCGTAGCGGCCGGCTTCGAGGCGCAGCTGGTAGTTGCCCTGCTCGTTGGAGGCGGTGCTGGTCGCCGAGCCGCGCACGGCAATGTTGGCAAAGGGCAGCGCCGCGCCCTGCGGATCCACGATGTGGCCCCGGATAACCCCGGCCTGGGTGTGGCGGCCCACGACGCAGGTGGCCAGCAGCAACAATACTAGTAGATAACGCGGCATAGAACTACAAATCAAGGGAGCTGTGAAGGTAGATAGAAACTGGGCAGTAATGGTTGCCTGTGGCCCGGCCCGCCGGGGGTGCGGGGCTCAGGCCACCACCTCTTCGGTGGGCGCCACAGGGGCGGCCCTGGCCTGCCGGGCAGCATAGAGCGTGTTGAGCACCACGCCCAGCAGCACCAGCGCCATGCCCAGGTAGGAAGCCGGGTGGAACGTCTCGTTGAAGAAGACCAGCCCCAGCCCCAGCGCGTACAGAATGCCGATGTAGTTGAGGTTGGCCACGCTCGACAGCTTTTCGGCCTGGTAGGCCTTGGTCATGCACACCTGGGCGCCCTGGGTGAGCAGGCCGGTGAGCAGCAGCCAGAGCCAGTCGAGGCCCTGGGGCTGCACCCAGTGAAACAGGCAGTAGACGCCGGCAATGGGCAGGGCCACCATCGGAAAGTAGAACACGATAACCAGCGGGTCTTCCTGGCCCCGCAGCCGGCGGATGGAGTTGTAGGAAAACCCCGAAAACACCGCCGACGCCACGCCCACGGCCAGGTAGCTCAGGTTGATGCGCGTGTCGACGCCTTCGACCACTACCACGCCGGCAAAGGAAATCAGGAAGAACAGCCACTGCCAGGGCTGCACTTTCTCCTTCACGATAAAGATGCCCAGCACGGCCGTGAAGATGGGCGCCAGGTACTGCACGGTGACGGCCGTGGCCAGCGGCATTTTCTGCAGGGTGAAAAAGTACAGGATCAGCGCCAGCGCGCCGGTGGTGCCCCGGGCAATGAGGAAAAAGTGGTTGGTGCCCCAGGGCCGGATTTTCAGCGCCCGCAGCGTCACGTAGCTGATAACTACCGACAGCGCCGAGCGGAACAGAATGATTTCGAGGGCCGGCAGGTGGGGCAGCAGCTTCACGCACACGTTCATCAGGGCGAAAAACAGCGTGGACAGCAGCATGTAGCGGGCACCGCGGGTCAGGGGCATTGGCAGGCAGGGCAGGGTGAAGGGCCGCGCAAAGGTCGGCCGCAGAATGGGTATTGGTGCTAACCAAACCGCGCTGCCGGGGTTTGGCCTGCCACCGTTTGGGGGGGGGGCACCCCGAACGCCGGGCCGGGTTTGCGCGTTGTAGAGTCGTCCTCTTTCCCGCCTGAAGTCTTAGTTTTGCCCATGGATCAGCCCAAACGAAAATTCTACACTCCCTCGGAAGCCCTGCCCAAAATAGCAGCTTTCTGCGCTTATCAGGAGCGCAACCAGAAGGAAGTCGAATCCAAGCTCCGCGAGTACGGGCTGAATGAGGACGAGGCCGGCGAAATCATCATCCGGCTGAGCCGGGAGAAGCTGCTCGACGAGGAGCGGTTTGCCCAGGCCTTCGTGCGGGGCAAAGTCCGCATCAAGAAGTGGGGCCGCCGCCGCATTACCCAGGAGCTGAAGCAGAAAGGCATTTCCGACTACTGCATCAAGGTGGGGATGAAGGAAATCGACGGCGACGAGTACTACCAGAACCTGGTCGATGTGCTGGAGAAGCGCGACCGGGTGGAAAAGGAGCGCAACCAGCGCCTGCGCCGCCAGAAGCTCACGATGTTTATGACGGTAAAAGGCTACGAAAACGACCTGATCCGCATGGCCCTCGACGACCTAGGCAAAGAGCCGGAAGAAGGCGAAGACTAGCGCCGGCCGGGCAGCTGGGGCGGAGCTATTTGTTGGGTGAGCACCACGCGGCGGCCGGTCATGGTTTCGAGCATGGGCCGCAGAATCTTCTCGGCGTTCTGCTCGGTCTGGGCCAGGATGCCCGACTGCAGGGCGGCGGTGCGCACGTTGGCTTCGGCGTACTTGTAGCCGGCATCAACCAGCTCGGCATCCTGAAAAAAGCCGTTTTCCACGCTGTACACCCGGCTTTGGCTGTGGTCGACCTGCCAGGTGCAGAGCTCGGCGGCGGGCAGGGCCACGCGCACCACCGAGTCGCCCTCAAACACCACGTCCCGGGGCTGCACCTTGCGCAGGTCCAGGCAGCCCACCGCGTCGCCGGCCACGATGAGGGCCACTTTGGCGTCGGGCAGGAAGCGGTAGGTGCTCTTTTTGTACTCCACCACGTCCTTGAAGTGGTAGCGCACCAGCTCCAGCTTGCCCAGGGCTTCCACTTTCTGGAGCACCGTGTTGTGCGTCACCGTGATGCGGGGCGTGGGGTTGAGCGGGTTGTCGAACAGGGCGGGCTGCACTTTCTGCCAGAGAAACCAGCCCAAACCCGCCAGAAACAGCAGGGGCAGCAGACGGCGAAGCAAACGGGTAAGCGGCATAGGAGCTACGAAGGATTTGAGAGAAATACGGCTCGGCCGGGGTTTTGGCTGCGTCAGGGCGTCAGGGCGTCAGGACGCGGCCGGCCACCACGCACTACGGGCCGCGTACCGCTGCCGGAAGCCGGCCCAGCCCTGCAGGCCGCCGGTGTGCAGGGCTACCACCGTGCTGCCCCGCCGGAAGTAGCCTTTGTCAATCAAATCCAGCACCCCAAACAGCAGCTTGCCGGTATAGAGCGGGTCCAGCAGCACGCCGTGCCGGGCTGCAAAGCGCTGAATGAAGTCCAGCAGCTCGGCCGAAAACCTGGCGTAGCCCCCGAAGTGATAGTCGGGGTGCAGGCTCCAGTTGGCGTACTGCCGGCCCGTGGCGGCCTGGGTGAGGGCATCGACTTCCTCCCGCAGAAAGCCGCCGTTTTTCAGCGCCGCCACGCCCACCACTGCTTTCTGCCCGTCGAGGCCCGTGAGCAGGCCGGCCAGCGTGCCGCCCGTGCCGCAGGCCACGGCCACGGCGTCGAAGTCAGCCTGGGCCGTCAGCTCGGGTATCAGCTCGGCGCAGCCGGGCAGGGCCAGCGCGTTGGTGCCGCCTTCGGGCAGCACGTAGGCCGGGCCGGTGCGGGCCAGCAGCTCGGCCAGCAGCTCCGGCTCCTGCTTGCGGCGGTACGTTTCCCGGTCGAGGTAGTGCAGCAGCATGCCGTCGGCGGCAGCCCGGGCCAGGGTCGGGTTCAGGGGCCGGGTTTCTTCCCCCCGGACCAGGCCGATGGTGCGGAACCCTTCGAGGCGGCCGGCGGCGGCGACGGCGGCCAGATGGTTGGAAAAAGCGCCGCCGAAGGTCAGCAGCGTGCTGTGGCTCTGGGCGCGGGCCGCCCGCAGGTTGTGCTTGAGCTTACGCCACTTGTTGCCAGGCAGCTCGGGGTGGGTCAGGTCGTCACGGGCCAGCAGCAGGCGCACGCCGTACCGGGCGGCTACGGGCTCGTGGAGCTCCTGCAGCAGCAAAGAGGGCAAACCGCGGGTGTCTTGTTCGTCTGTCATGCGGAGCGCGGCGCAGAGCAGAGCAAAGGGCCTGCCTCTGCGCCTCGGCAAAGTTCGTCTAAATGCGCAAAGCCCTTTACCGTGGCTGGGCAAAGGGCTTTGCTTGTTGAAAAATGTATCTGGGAAGCAGAGCGGCGCGGCACGCTGCGTACGCCCGATGAAGAGCAGAACAGCAGGTGAGCAGCCGGCCGCCCCGGCTGGCAGTCGGCTAGGCCAGCAGTGGCTCCTGCGCTGCTGCCGCTGCTGCCGGCTGGCGCTTCACGGCGTAGTACACGGCCGCCAGCAACGTCAGGATCAGCAGGATGGAGGAGATGAGCGACACGGTGTTGCCGATGGCGTACTCCTTGGGCTCAAACTTAAACTCCACGGTATGAGCACCGGCCGGGATGGGCAGGGCCCGCAGCACGTAGTTGGCTCGCAGGTGGGGCATGAGCTTGCCGTCGATATAGGCGTTCCAGCCGTCCTGGTAGTAGATTTCGGAGAAGACGGCAAAGCCATCCTGCAAGGCGTTGGCCTGGTAGGTCAGCGCGTCGGGCGAGTACTTGGTCAGGGAAATGGTGGAGCCGGCGGCCGCATAGTCGGTTTTGGTCAGCGGAAACTTCACTGCATCCACCACGGCCTCGGTGGCGGGGTTCAGCGTGCCCAGGGCCGCCATTTCGGCGTCGGCGCCCTGCACTTTATTCACTTGGCTGACGAACCAGGCGTTGCCGAGCGCGCCGGGGTTGCGCTGCACGGGCTTGTTCTCGTCGCGGGTGATGATGTAGCGGGTGTTGAGCATGTTGAGCACCTGCACGTTGTTCTGCGAAATCTGGCGCTCAATCAGATCCAGGTAGCGGTGCAGCTTGGCCCCGTGGTAGCCGCCGATGCTCTTGTGGAAGTACGACGTGTTGGCCTCGCTGAACGGGTCCCCGGCCTGGGTGTTGAGCACCCGGTAGCTGAGGTCCTTGTCCTGCAATATCAGCTGGTCGATGGCCGTGGGCTGGAACTGCTGGGCAATGGTCTCGCGCTGGAAGTTATTGTCGTTGAGGTAGCGCTTATCCACGCCCCACAGGTCCACCAGCGTGAGTGCGCCAATCAGGGCGGCGGCCAGCGTCACCGACAGCTTGCGCTGCAGGTAGAAGTACAGCACCCCGCCGGCCAGCAGCACAAACACGATGGAGCGCAGCACGTCGGCGTGCATCAGGCCGGCCCGGTCACTGCGGATGGCATCGACGGGGAAGCCCTGCTGCTGCATCTGCGCATCTACCGGGGAGGCAAAGTCGGCACCCAGACCAGCCAGGAAAGCCAGCACGCAGATGCCCACGGTGATGCCCACGGCGTAGAGCAGCCGGCGCTTCACGGCCGCCGTTTCCATCGTATCGACGGGTGCGCCCGACAAAGCCGCCAGGCTCGGGTGGGTGCTGGCGCCCATGGCCGGCGCGGCCAGCGGACGGGGCCGCAGCACCCGGGCCAGGGCCAGCACGGCCAGCAGCGGCATGGCCAGCTGGGCAATAACCAGGGCCATGCTCACCGAGCGGAACTTGTTGTAGCCCGGAAAATAGTTGAACATGAGCATGTTGAACGTCTCAAAGTTCTTGCCCCAGGCCAGCATGATGGAGAAGATAGTCCCGATCAGCAGCCAGGTCCGGGTGCGGCGGTCGGCCACGAACAGGCCCAGGATAAAGAGCAGACAGACCACCGCGCCCACGTATACCGGGCCGCTGGTAATGGGCTGCCCGCCCCAGTAGGTCGGCATATTCAGCAGGTACTCGCGCATCTGCACCGGCGGCACGCCCAGCCCCTCCAGGGCCTTGGCCGTCGCCGACGACTCGCTGAGCTTGCCCGAGGAAGCCCCGCCGTAGTAGTTGGGAATCAGCAGGGTGATGGTTTCGCCGATGCCGTAGCTCCAGTGAAAGGCGTAGTCCGGGTCGTGGCCGTCGGCATCGGCAGCAGGAGCCGCCTGCCCGGGCTGGGCCGGCAGGGGCTTCAGCTCGGCCTTGCCGCGGTTGGAGTACTTGCTGTACTCAGCCGTGACATAAAGGCGGCCGAAGCTTACGCCCACCGCCAGCCCGGCGGCCAGCAGCAGCAGCATAGTGCGGCTGAAGAAGTCCTTGAGCCGGTTTTCGCGCACGGCCGCCACCAGCTCCACAATGCCGAAAACGGCTACCAGCAGCAGCAGGTAGTAGGTTATCTGCAGGTGGTTGGAGCGCACGTTCATGGTCAGGCCCAGGGCAAACAGTGCCGCCCCCAGCCACTTGTTGCGGCGGAACGTGACCAGCAGTCCGCCCAGCACCAGCGGGGCGTAGGCCAGGGCCAGGCTCTTGGTGTTGTGGCCGGCAGCCAGAATGGCGAGGTTGTAGCTGGTAAAGCCCAGCGCCACGGCCCCCACCACCGCAATGAGCGGCCTTACGCCCAGGGCAATGAACAGCACGTAGCCGCAGAGCAGGGCCAGAAACATGTTGGCCACCACTGCCGGCAGGTTCAGCGTGAACAGCTGGTGCAGGTAGATGGACAGGTCGCCGGTGAAGTGGGTGCTGATCAGGTAGGTCGGCATGCCCGCAAACATGGAGTTGGTCCACAGCGCCTCCTTGCCGGTTTCGGCCCGGTACACCTGGGCCTCGTGGGCCCCGCCGTTGAACTGCACCACGTCGTGCTGGGCCAGCGTTTTGTGGTCGAAGACGATGGGGGAGAAGTAGACCGCGGCCAGGGCCACGAAGAACACAACGGCCAGCAGGTGGGGCAGCACGCGGCGCCACAGCGGCACCACAGGGAAGGAAACAGTAGTCATCAGACGAAGAAAGAATCGAAAAAACAGCCTGCCTGACCCTCAGACGCAGCAAGGCAGCCCGAAGGTAGCCGTTTTCCCCGGCACGGCGAAGTCCATCCGACGGCTGGATGCCCGGCAGGCGGCTTCTGGTTGGTTCCGGCGGACAGGCTACGGCCAGCAGGAAAGTAGATATTAGACTTGTTCCTCAATAAGAAATCGGTGGTTTTCCAGACCGTATTTGAAGCCAGGAACTTCGGCTCCTCAAAGAACCAGCAGATACCAGACTTGTTCCTAAATAGCCTCTTTCTTTTTAGTCAGATGCCAATTCCAGATTCCACAAGCTACGGCCATGATTCGGTCGTTAAAAGAGGCGGATTTGTTGC
>NZ_BAABDH010000088.1:0-10884 GCF_039539525.1 Hymenobacter algoricola
AAGCAGCGGCGATTTTCTCACGTAAGTCCAAGGAATAGGCGCGCATGTACTAGCTTACGAACCCGCCCCGGAAAGGTGTACGCCAGTTATGAAACTGCTATAAGAGCTTTTGATAAATGTTTACTGAGAAAGTAATAAACATTGATTCTTATTTCTTTTTAGCTTTATTTTTTTGAGAAGTATGAAATTATAGAAAAAAGTTGCTTTATTTTTCAGGAAACAATAAAACAAGTTTACAAGTAAGTTTGAAAATTGAGAAACAAGCTGCTTATTTTGCACCCTGCTGCACTGGTCGCAGCCGTCACCATTAGTTCCCTCGCTTTATGAAAATCATCTGCGTTGCCAACCAGAAGGGCGGCATTGGTAAGAGCACCCTCATCACCGTGCTGGCCGGGGCGCTGGCCGCCGACTATGGCTACCGCGTGCTGGTGGTCGACGCCGACTCCCAGCAAACGCTGGCCGGCGTGCGCCTCACCAACGACCAGCCCAGCGTGGACCTGGAGCGCGCAGCCGGCACCCTAGCCGAGCCCGCCTTTCCCTATGCTCTGGAATCGGTGGGCATGGGCCAGGTGTATGACCGCCTGGATGAGGTGGGCGACGACTACGACGTGGTGTTCATCGACGTGCCCGGCCGCTCCGATGACACGGCCATGATTGACGTGCTCAGCGGGGCCAACGTAGTACTCGTGCCCGTGGGCGCCTCCGATGCCGAGCGTCTGGCCACGATTTCCTTTATGCAGCTACTGCAGGAGATTTCGCGGCTCTCGCGGGAGCAGGGCCTGGACTTCCAGTTCTTCGGCGTGCACTCGCACCGCACCAACCTGAAGGAGGAAAAGGATATGGACGAATTCACCGACGCATTAGGGTTGCCGCGGCTGCAGGCCTCCCTGCGCCAGCTTGGCTGCTACAAGCGCCTGTCCACTCGCTACAGCTACCTCAACTCGGCCTACCGCCGGGCGGTGGGGGCCGATGCCGCCGTGGAAGCCGAAGTACGCGCCCTGTGCGACGAGCTGATTGTCCGGGCCCAACTCACCTCTGAACTCGTATCGTAATGGCCAAGATTCAACGCCTGAAAATCTCCACGGACGAGAAGATGTCCATGCTGCGCGGGCAGCCTGGTCACATGCCGGCCGCGCACGTGGCAGCGGAGCCAGCAGCAGCCACCGAACCGGCGCCAACACCAGAGGCAGCGCCGGTTTCAGCTCCGCCCGTGGCCGTAGCTCCAGTTCCAGAGCCCGCCCCAGTCGCCGCGCCGGTGGTAACGGCAAAGCCAGTGCCGACGCCCGTGGCCCAAACCCCCAAACGGGGAAGAGGCCGGCCGCCGAAAGCCGAAACAGCTATGACCGTGGAAGCAGCTCCATCGGGGCTACAGCCTTCCCTGATTCGGTTGGAAGGGGAGACGCAACGAGCCGCGCTGGCCTATATCCACGAGGAGCTGATGCACCACAGTCGGCGGGTATACCTCAAGGAGCTGGTCGACGAAGCGGTGAATTACTACCTGCAGCATGGCCCGCCGGCCCAGGTCAAGTAGGGGAGGGGCAACCTTCCACACCCGGCTGGGCCGGGTATAAGCCGCCGGGCTAGGTAGCTCTATAGGGATGGTTTACCATTGGCCCGGTCTCATCTTCTTACAGCACCTGCAACCGGGCCGCTATCGCCGCCAGTGACTGCTCCACGGATGTGGCGGGCGGTAGTAGTCCGTACACCAGCTGCCGGAAAGCGCCTTGGTAAGTGGGCACCAGTTGCTGCCAGGTTTGTCCCGCGTCGGCAAACAGGCGCGCCTGCGCCAGCGGGTGGGTAGCCCATTCGCCCTGAAACTCCTGGTTACGGGCATCATCGGCGCGCACTTCGGCCAGCAGCGTCTCGAACGCCGGACCTACCAGAAACTCCTGCAACGCCGGTTGCTGGAGCAGTTGGTGCAGGTCGTAGGCGTGGCGGATTTTCGCCTGCAGCTCGCCCAGCGGGTCCGGCGCATAGCCGGCGCGCACCAAGGCCAGTATCTTTTCAACCAGCGTCCGCTCCAGGGCCAGTACGAGCACCCCAAACGGGGCTAAGCCATGCTGCGCTACCAGCGCCAGCTCGCCGCGTTGGGTTAGAAACTGCCCCGCGTAAGACTGCATCGGCCGCCACTGGCTGGGGTGGGGACGGGCAAAGGCATTGATTTCGAGCAGCACCGCGCCCGGCCGCACCTGGCTGCCGGGGGTAGGCGCGGCGGTAGACGGAAACTGGTGCAGGGTCTTGCGGAAATGGCTGCCGCGCACGGTCACGCCGGCTTCTACCACGGCCGTCAGGCCCTGGGTGATGTGCTTGGCGGCCGCATCCATGAGCTTCTTGACCTGCCCGCCAGTCCAGCCTTTGGTGCCGGCAATGGCCAGGTCCACGTCTTCAGAAAACCGCTCCACCAGCCCGTAGGCCTTGGAAAGGGCCGTGCCGCCCTTGAACACCAGCTGCTCGCGGTAGGGCGAATCAGCCAATGCCCGCAGCACGTAGGTTACCCAATAGTCCTTCTCCACGAAGGCTTCGGGCAGGCCTAAGCTTTGGGCGGTGGCCAGCAGGATTTCCCCAAACTCGGGGCTCTGGTGCAAAGTCATTGGATGTTCCACGCGGCGCGGTTGGGCAGGGCCGCAGCGCTCAGGCCGAGGCGGTAAGTGGTCAGAGGATTGAGAGTGGCCCGCAGGGTAGCGGCACCTTTTTTGTCGGCCTGCCGCTCCAGCAGGGCCCCGAGCACGGCGCGGGCGCGGGGCGGGGCCTGGCGGGCCGCCAGCTCGGTCAGGCGCCGCCGAGCGGCCTGGGAGAGGGCTTTGACTTCGCGCTGCACCCGGGCCAGCACCCTGTCGGGGCTGGTATCGGGGATGCGGCGCAGGTCGCGTAGCACTTCCAGCCACTGCAGCAGCGGCACGTCGCTGGCTCGTTCCGGGGCCGGGCGCACCACGAACGCCACGCGTGGGGGCCGGGTGCGCCGCAGCTTGGGAGAGGTAACCATTGTTTCGGCCGGCACCTGGGTGGTCAGGCCCAGTTGGTTGTAGAGGCTGGCCCCGGCCGGATAGGCCGACAGGTTGCCGCCCACCGACGTGAGCGTGCGCAGCACGGCCCCCTCGGTGGGCTGCAGGGTCCCAAAACGGCTGGTTTGGGGCCGGTAGTACTGCCCCTTGGCGAAGCGAACCAGCAGCCCTTCCCGGCGCAGCCGGCTCAGGGCCGCGGCTACCGCCCCGAACTGCGCGGGCTCCGTCACCAAGCTGGCATAGGTCAGCAGCTCGCCCGGCGGAGCGGCCTTGACTTGCTGACGGATGCGCTGCATGATGGATTTCGACATCATAGGATGGAGGCTAACAAAGTAAAAGTAAGCAATTCTGTCAAGTTATTACATGTAAAAACTTGACAGAATTTAACTCGACGTAGTTCCTGCTGGTGGGGTTACCCCGGCCTGCACCTCGGCCAGGACCACGGCGATGACGTCCTGCACGGGTTCGTTAAGCAAATCCGCGACCCGCAGCAGCTCGGCAATGGTGAGGGTGGACGGGTCGGTTTCGCGCTGCTTGATGGTGCGGTAAGTCATGCGCAGGTGCTCCATCAGCTCGCGCTCGGTGAAGGAGTAGCGGCCGTGGCGTAGCAGGTCCGTAAAACGCTGGGGCGGCGCGGCGGCTTGGGGGGGCAGTGGGGGAGGGGAGGGAGGCATATCGCGTGGGGAAGGAGTAAAGGCAGTATACCGGGGACAGTGGGACGGTACCCCACTGCCCCCGGCCCCGCCGATGAAAGCAGCAAAAGCCAGCGGCGGCCGCAAAGGGTTAGCAGTCGTCGGACGGGTAGGGGCGCGGGTGCTGCCGCGCCTCCTCGGCCAGAGTGCGTTCTTCCCACTCGGCCACCCGCTGCATGATGTTGGTTAGCCAGCGGCCCAGGCGGGCGGGGTCGGCTTCGGCCATAATCCGGCCGGTGGCCATGCGGCGCTGCTCGTCGGTAAAAGCGGGATGCTCCAGCAGGCGGGTCAGCTCGATGCGCTGCGTGGCGACAACTACAGTGGTCAGGGAAGGCAGCGTTTCCTGCCCCAACACCACCAGCGGCAACGTGGGGAGGCCCGGGCGGGGCGGCACGGCGCCGGCATCTACCGGGTGCATCACCGGCGGAGCATCCTGCTCACTGGCTACCAGCTCCGCCGCGCCGGCGGGAGTCGGTTGCGGGTCGGGCGCGTTATCGTCGGGGGCCGGGCGACCTAGTATCAGCTCAGCGGCGCGCTGGGCCCGGCTGGCGGCTTGTAGGGTGTTGTTAAACAAATAGGGTAAAACCTCCGACTCACCGCTACGCAGGTTTGTTTGGCGGTTGCCAGGCGGTAATCAAGTCCATGTCAAACGGGGCTTCGGCCGGCAGGGGCTGGTCGGAGAAGTCGTATTCGCCGTGCAGGTTCAGGTGGCGGTAGGAGAGCACGGCGAAGGGTGAGAGCGTGGCCAGGGTGGCGGCCTGCTGCTCCGGGGGCAGCCGGGCCAGGTGCTGGGAGAGGTGCAGGTAGTTCCAACAGATGATGGCGTTCATCAGCAAGCGCTTGCAGGTCTCGGCCACCAGCTGCTCGGAGCGGGTGGCCGCGTGAAACTCCTGGTTGCGCCCGTGCCAGACGGCGTGGGCGAGCCGGTGGGCGCTTTCGCCCTTGTTGAGTTGCTTCTGGATGCGCTGGCGCAGTTCCACCTGGTCGACGTAGCGCAGCAAAAACTCGGTTTTAACCAGCCGGCCCAGCTCTTTCAGGGCCCGGTAGAGCGGATGCTGGCGGGCGTAGGAGTTGAGCCGGCCGAACAGGCGGGAGGCCTCGCTGTGGCGTAGCTTGAGTGTCACGACCAGGCGCAGCACCTCGTCCCAGTGCCGGGCGATGCGCTCGGGGTCGATGCGCGCGTCGGGCAGCAGCGTCTGCCCCAGCTGGCGGTGGGCAGCCACGGGCTCCCAGCTGTAGAGCTGCTGGTTGGTGAGCTGGCGGATGCGCGGCTCGTAGGCAATGCCCAGCATGCGGGTCACGGCGAAGATGACTTCCGTGTAGCCGTGCGTGTCCGTGCTGTGCACGTCGGTGGGCCGCACGGCGTGGCGCAGCAGCCCCTCCAGCAGGTGTGTGGCCTCGCGGTCGGCAGCGCTGAACACGGTCGAGTCGAAGACGAGCAGTGTTTCGTCCACGTAGGAGTAGGCCGTCAGGCCGCGGCGGTTGCCGAAGTACTTGAACGAGGCGCTGCCGCCGAGCGAGTCTACGGCCAGGTCGTATTTCTGCCCGTCGCTGCTGCTGTGCAGCACGTCGGGGGAGAAGCGGAACGCTTCGCGCAGGCGCAGCTGGCGGGTGAAATTCAGAATCAGCTCGTTGGCCTGGCGCAGGTTGTCGAGCGAGAAATGGGTGCTGGCCAGGCGCTGCAGGGCCGCCTCGTCTACCTGGGGCGCGACTTGCGCCAGGCGGCGCAGGCCCAGGTTGCAGCCCAGCCCGACCAGCGCCGCCAGCAGCTGCGACAAGGGCGGCGGCGTGCGGGCATGTTTGCTGGGCAGCGAGCCGAAGGCTGTGTCAAATTGGGTGAGCCGGGCCACGCTGGTCAGCACTTCGCGCAGGGGCACGACCCGGTGCCGGGGAAACAGGTGCGCCGGCAGGCGCGGCTGCTCGGTCGGCAACCGGGGCGTCGTGAGCCGGTAGCGCCCGGCCGGGGTGCGGTGCGCGTGCGGGTTTTCCACCCCGCTCAGGTGGGCGTTGGTCTGCGCAAACTGGGCCTGCAACTGGTCCTGCAGGGTCGTTTGGACCGTGGCAAAGTCGCGCCAGGCACTCAGGCCCGCCTGTTCCAGCAGGGCTTCGCGCTGCCTGGCCCACTGCGCAGCCGGCAGCAGGTAGTGCTCAAAGGCCCGGTACTGGTAGCAGCACGTGAAGTTGAGCTGGCCGGACTTGACGGCCGTGGCCATCTCCGTAAACAGCAACGCTTTGTAGAGCGACGTGCGCAACCGGCCCTGCGCGTCGAGTACGTAGGCCCGCTGCGTGAGCGAGAGAAAGTCCAGCGGCACCTGGGCGCCCAGGTGCCCGTCGTGCTGCTGGTAGTACTGCACGGCCCGCCACAGGTCGGCGCGGGTGGTTGCTTCGTCCACGACCAGCGCTTTGACCAAGGCTCCGAGCTTGGTTTGCAGGCGCAGCGACGCGGTGGCCAGCGCCTCGTGAAACAGCGCTTCCCCGGCCTGCTGCTCGGTGGCCAGGCGCAGCTGCTCCAATTGCTGGTGGTCCTCGCTGAGCTGCGCGGCCGTGACCTGGTGGCGCTGCAGCAGCGCGTCGATGCGGACCAGTTTCTGCTCGGCGGCGACATCGGGGGCATCGACCAGGGCGCGAATCTGGGTCAGGGCCTGCAGGTGCCGGTAGCCCCGGCCCGTGACCTGGCTGGTCAGCTGCTGCGTGGCGGCGCGCTGCTGATAAAGCGTCTCTTTTACCTGTTCGCGGCACTGGTTGGCGGCACTGGTCACCGTTTGCAGCAGTGTGTCGACCAGGGCGTCGCCCAGTTCGTAGTACTGGTGCACCACGAAGCTGAGCAGGTAGAGGTAGCGCCGCTCGTCGCGGCGGTAAAGCTGCGCGGCCTGGGCCCGCAGCACGTACTCGGCGTAGTAGGTGATGGCCTGGTCGGAGAGGCGCAGGCGCTGCCAGAGCGGCTGCAGCTGCTCGAAAAGCTGCCGCAGGGACGCGAAGTGCGTCACCCGTTCGCGTATTTCCCCGGCCCGCAGGCCTTGTCGGATGCGCTTAAGAAAGGTGAGCGGGTAGCGGCGGTCTGCGTCCGTCTCGCTGGCTCCGGGGTCGTCGGCGGACAGCAGCCGGTCCAGCAACCGCTGCTCGCCGGGCTGTAGGTGCTGCTGCAAGCGGTGGAGCAACCGTTTCTCGAACGCGAGCAGGGCCCGCGTGATGAGGTCAGCCAGCGTGTTGTAGGTGGGCAGTTCTAGCCGGTGCTCGTGCAGAAACAGCACCAGGTAATCGAAGACCGACGCCGGCTTCAGGTGCTGGCTGCTTAGGCGCACCGCCTCCTGGTATAGCCGGTCCGCCGCGGCCGCCTCGAACCGCGCAATGCCCAGTTGCTCGCAGATGAGCTGCTGGTGGGCATAATAGCGGGCATCGGCGTAGCGCAACGGGTCAAATTCGTCGGGCCCCAGTCCCAGTTGCTGGGTGACATGGGCCACGTCGTCCGCGTGGTAGCGGGAGGCCACGTAAAACCGCTGGCTAATCTGGAAGTATCCCAGCTGCAAGAGAAACCCGACGCGGTTAGCTGGCACCAGCATCCGGGCCAGGTGTACATCGGCCCACACGGGGACGGCAAAAACCCGCGCCTGCTCCGCTGCCGGCACCAGCGGGGGCTGCTCGTAGAGCTCGCGCTCCTTGCCCAGGTGAATCCGCAGATGCGTGGCCATAAGCTGCCTAAAAGTCGATAGCGTAAACGACCGTTATCTCTACCGACCAATGATAGTGTTAACGTACGTGTAAAGGTATCGAAAACCGATACCTTTACGAGGCTCATTTACCTTATTGCTAACCTACCCGTTTTGCCCATGCTATTTGGCTACGTCCGCGTCTCGACCAGCGCCCAATCGGCCGAAAGCCAGAAGAGCCTCATCGCCCGCTACCTGGTCGAGCACCGCTGGACCCTGGACGAGTGGATAGAAGTCGAGATGTCCTCCCGAAGGACCGCCGGGCAGCGCCGCCTGCCCGAGCTGCTGGCCAAGGTTGCCGCCGGCGACACGGTCATCGTCTCCGAGCTTTCCCGGCTGGGCCGCTCGCTACGCGAGGTGCTGGGCCTGATTGAGGAACTGATTCACCAGAAGCGCTGCCGGCTGATTCTCGTCAAGCAGGGCCTGGACCTGGACCCGCAGAACCACCGCGACATGACCCACAAAATCCTGTTGACCATTTTCGCCATGTTGGCCGAGTTGGAGCGGGACTTCGTCTCCGAACGCACCAAGGAAGGGCTGCGGGCGCGGCGCGAGCAAGGCATTGTGCTGGGCAAGCCCAAGGGCGTGGTGCAGCTGTCCATGTACGACGCCGACCGCGAGCGCATCCTGCACCTGAACGCGCTGGGCGTGCCGCTGGCCACCATCGTCGACGTGCACCTCAAGTACGGCAAGTACCTCTCGCTGAAGAACTACTTGGCCAAGCTACAGCGGCAGCCGGCCCGCAACGCTTCCGCGTAACCGGCCGAGTCGGAGGTTTTACCCTATTTGTTTAACAACACCCAACATCAAATCCTTCGAATTACGAGACTACCCCAGTTCAGTGGGCTCTTTCAGCAAGTAGAAGGCATTAACTTAGGAGAAGGAGGCAAGCTGACAATATCCTAGTGTCCATTTAAGGGCTCGTTTAAGCGGTTCTAAACGTTTACAAATGCTTAGCAAACCGTTCTGTAAGCGATTCGGACCGTTTTGGTGAACGAACCCATGAAGGGGTGCCAGTAGGAAATACATCACCAAGGTTGATTCTTCTGCTCAGACTTGTCTCGACAGGTCAGGCAGGCGCCTAGTAGCGTATTTCGACGGGCAATTCAATCGCTATACAGGCGTGATACGCTTGGTCAAAGCGTGCCATTTCCCAGCCTTCCCGCGGAACGAACTGCCGCACGGCCTCTTGGATACTCGTCAGCAGGTATTGCTGGCGCTCGTGGTCAGTGTCCAGCCGGGCCAAGAGGTGAAAGTCCACCAACACATAATAGTCGAGATAACCAACGACTAGCTTCTCTGTCCGCCCATTCTCGGCGGCGAGGCTCGTGAGGCAGAGATTGATGCTATGTATCCCCTCAAAAGAGGGACCGCGCAAAAAAGTAGAGTAATGTGCCGTAAGCGGAGCACATAGTATTTGCCGAAAAGGGAGTGTAGCGCGCGCTTCATAGCTCACATAGAGGGCCAATCGTCGAAAGCGTTTATGGACGTAGCGGGGCATAAAATGGAATGAGAGCTATAAGCAGCGCACCATAAATTAATACTCGTTTTCCCAAACAGAACCCGTTTACCCTCGGACCGTTTGGCTGAACTGAGGCTGTTGCCGAAACTAGTGTACCCCTCATTATCACAGCTCGTCACTGTTCAGGTACCACTTCTCTTCCGCTGAATAGCATCTCAACCTCGCCGTTTCGGTACACAGCAAAGACCTGGTTGCTGATGCAGTACAGCACTCCGTCTTTGTTCCTCGCCCAGTAATCATGGGTCATCCAGGTACCAACAGGCGTGAGGTCTGTAATTGCCATATCCCTGTCCAAAATTTCCTGAATCTCCGGGTCTCGTATGCGTCGGGGGCCAACCTCTCTTGCGATTCTGTTAACATCACACCGAGCAGAGTCGCGCCGCAGAAAAGGGATAGGATTTCCCCAACCCACGGGCTTATAACTACCTGGCGCTACGTCCGGCAGCGCCTTAACGAAGGCTGTTATTGCCGTGCGTTCTGGCTGTATAGTCTCCAGGGCAGGGGTTGAGCAGGCCACCAGGATAAAAGTCAGTAGGGGAAATAGGTATTTCATAGTGCCACTTAGGATAGATCGAAACTACTCCGCGGGAAGATAGCAGGTAAAGGGTGTGGCTTCAACCTTGTTGATCATCCACTATGCTTTATGCGCCTGGCACTTCGAGGAGCAGTTCATCAGCTGGAAAGAGGTCCAGTGGGCTGCCGGGCGCTACGTGGGAAGGTATTACAACATCCTAGTAGAAGAGCTGGCATACCGTCGTCAGTAATTCACCGTTTTCTTGAACTGAATCAACACTATGCAAACGCTGTGCACAAGCCGATAACTAGCCTTCTACTTCTTGTAGCGGCTCTTACAGGATGTAAGGGTCGCATAGAAGGACGGTTGATTCGAGAAATCAATCAGGCATGCAGTAGCCCCACCAAATTGGGGTGCACCGTTGTGTTGAAGACCATAACGCCTTTTGAATGGAAGAAGCTCTACTTTTTCAATTCTTGGACGACCGTGGACTCCATTAGCAGGGTGGTGGGTTTTGGCTACAGGGGGGAGGACGTAGCGGATGATTACACCCGAATGGTGTTCACTCAAGGTAACTCCGTAGTCCACGAAGAAGATTTTCAATCCTTCGATTATCACAGCTCAACTATCGGTTTCCCTGAATTGGCCGATAGCCTTCTACGGGCCGAATCGCCCTTCTTTACGCCTGATAATGCGCTGTTTTTGGCGAAAAAGGGAAGAATAGAAGGGGCTTGTGCCAAGTGCTTCCATTACAGCTTATCGGTAACGAAGTAGGCTCTTTTTGCTGGTCGAACCGGGATGCTGTAATGTTAAAATAGCGCGCCCTCGCGCGGGGTCCGCACGTCCTCCCCGTGTGGGGCCAGGCAAAGGCGTGTCGCCCAGCGCTTCCCGGATCCGCTGCTAGGCAGCAGATGAATTGGTCCGCGCGGCCGTGGCGCGGCTGGTTCGCCACCGGATGGCCGATTCCAGGGCCCAGGGGGCGACCAGGCCACTCCAGCCACAGGCCAGGGTAAAGAGCAGGCGATACGGGCGCTCCAACGCGCCAAAAAAGACCCCGAACAGAAAGAGGGTGACGCCGGCGTAGAGCAGGCAGAAGACGGCGGGAAACGGGCGCGGCCGGTCCGTATCCCGTCGTAGCTGCGAGGCGACGGCCACGCCGACCGCCAAGCAGCAAAAGGTGAAAAAGGTCAGGGCAATCGAAATCTTTTCCGGCGTCGGCGTGCGGAAGTCGCCCCGTAGCAGGCGTTGCAGGGACTCGCCCCCGACGGCGCAGCCGTAATACCCGACCATGGACAGCGCCAGGCGCCAGCTAACGCCCCAGAGTACTCGAAGCAGTGTGTACATTGAGGTGGTCTAGCTAGGCCGCACAGAGTTGGGACGTGGTTTGAAATTGGGTTTCGAAGTGATTGGGGGCAAGATAGCCGAGGGCCGAATGCCGGCGCTCGGC
>NZ_BAABDH010000089.1:0-11455 GCF_039539525.1 Hymenobacter algoricola
ACGGAATTTAAGGGTCGAAATTTTGCTGCACTTATAGTAGCGGTTAGCAGGCTGCATAACAGTAAGTTACGCCCATTCTCTTGACTTCTGCTTCCTAAGCCCCTCAGGGAGATGCCATTGCCCTGTTTTGCCCCGCTACCACCAAACACGCGGAAGCAAACGAATCAGGAGAACACCGAGTTGGCACCCTCGCTTACCATCAAATTATCGTTGCGTTGAAGTGGCTGGAAGCAAACCAGATGACTCATTTGCTTATCAGTTGGTCAGAATCTGTAAACGTTGGCCAGCGCCTGTGGTCGGCCAGCTATTTGCTGCTACGTGACCACCCAAAAGCAGAGCAGGTCTTGACTGTTCTGGCTGCCGGTAGTGGCACTCATGGGTTCATTGCTGAAACGACGCGGCAGGAATGGCGGGCCGGAAGATTAAAAGGGATTTACCCAAAGGGCCAATAGTCTCATTTGCCCAACCGCCCTACTCGTCGTAGCTTTACCCGCCGGTTTCGAGCCGGCTTTTTCTTGCCTTGACCTTTCGAGTTTCTGTCAACCCATAATGACTATGCGGACCATCCAATTCCGGGAAGCCCTGCGTGAAGCCCTCAATGAAGAAATGCGCCGCGACCCGCGCGTGTTTCTGATGGGCGAAGAAGTAGGCGAATACAACGGTGCCTACAAAGTAAGCCAGGGCATGCTCGACGAGTTCGGCCCGGAGCGCGTAATTGATACCCCGATTGCCGAGCTCGGCTTTGCCGGCATCGGCGTGGGCGCGGCCGCCAACGGCCTGATTCCGGTTATCGAGTTCATGACCTTCAACTTCTCGCTGGTCGCCATCGACCAGGTAATCAACTCGGCCGCCAAGATCTACTCCATGTCGGGTGGGCAGTACTCCTGCCCCATCGTGTTTCGCGGCCCCACCGGCAACGCGGGCATGCTCAGCAGCCAGCACTCCCAGAACTTCGAGAACTGGTACGCCAACTGCCCCGGCCTCAAAGTCGTGGTTCCCTCCACGCCCTACGACGCTAAAGGCCTGCTGAAAAGCGCCATCCGCGACCCGGACCCGGTGATTTTCATGGAGTCGGAGCTCATGTACGGCGACAAGGGTGAGGTGCCGGAAGAGGAATATTTGATTCCGATCGGCAAGGCCAACGTGGTGCGGCCCGGCAAGAGCGTGACCATCGTGAGCTTCGGCAAAATGATGAAGATTGCGCTGACGGCCGCCGACGAGCTGGCCAAGGAAGGCATCGAAGCCGAGGTTATCGACCTGCGCTCCGTCCGCCCGATTGACTACGACACGCTGATTGAGTCGGTGAAGAAAACCAACCGCATGGTGGTGGTGGAGGAAGCCTGGCCGCTGGCCAGCATCAGCTCGGAGCTGGCCTACATGGTGCAGCGCCGCGCCTTCGACTACCTCGACGCGCCCGTGCTCCGCATCACCTGCATGGACGTGCCGCTGCCCTACGCGCCGACCCTCATCGAAGCTTCGCTGCCGAACGTGGCGCGCACGGTGCAGGCGGTGAAGGAAGTGCTTTACCAGAAGGCGTAGCGGCGGCTTTTCGTCCTCCTTCTTCTCTTCCGTAAAGCGCCCCGGCCAGCAGTGGTCGGGGCGCTGTGCGTTGGCGCTATTCCTCGGCCCCACCCAGGTCCCGCAGGACCCGCAGATCGAAGCTGCGCTGCGCGCTGGTCTGCGCCGAGAGCGTGGTGCAGGCGCCCACAAACAGCACGTAGGCCCCGATCAGGACTACCTTTTTCCGGCCCGACCACCGGGCGGCCGCCCGCGCGTGCGGCAGCAGGCCAAAGCAGAATACGGCGTAGAGCAGCAAGTGCAGCGGGAGCAGAAACCGGCATTCCATGGCCATCGGCACCGTCACCAGGGCGGGCGGCAGCAGGCTGGCCAGCAGCAGCAGGTGCCGCCGGCGCAGGCTCCTGAGCGAATGGGCCAGCCCGACCAGGGCGCCAAACCACACTGAGTAGTGCAGCAGCGCCAGGGCCCGCTGCCGGTCGGCCACCCGCCGCACGTACAGGGAGGCATACTGCACGTCCAGCCCGTTGAACAGGTGGCGGCCGTAGAGGGCAGCGAATTCCAGCGGCCGGCGTCCTACTTCCCGCAGGTAGGCCGCGTAGCCCGGGAAGTGGCGGAGGGAATCCTGGCGCAGCAATGCCTGCCCCGCCGGATCGGTATAGAGCAGCTTGGGCCCGGGCACTGCGGGGTCGAGCGTCGTTTCGTACTTCTGCAGCAGCACTCCCCAGCCCAGCTGCGACAGGTACAGATTGGCCGCCGGAAAACGGTTGTCGCGTGAGAGCACCAGCGGGCTCCACTGCCCGTGGTGCCGCCCGTTGATCAGCAGCTGGGGCGTGCTTACCAGGGCAAAGCCCGCCAGGAGCGCGGCCACGGCCAGGCCGCGCCGACCCGCGCCCGACGTCTCCACTACTGCCAGCACCAGCACCGCCGGCGCGGCCAGCAGGTATACCGGCCGGATATTGACGGCCGCCGCCAGCAGGCTGCCCGCCACAACAAGGCGCGCGGCCCCGGCGCCCGGCACCAGCCGCAGGCCGACCAGCAGGGCCAGCACCGCAGGAAAGTCGGACAGGGGAAAGTTGAAGTAGTCGCGCCAGAACAGGAAGCCCAGCGCAGCAAACGCCCCCCGTGCCGACAAGGCCAGGGGTACCGCGGGAAACAGCCGGCGCCACAGGGCCGGGCCGGCCCAGCCAAACAGCAGGGCGGCCGTAGCGGCGCCCATGAGGCGGGTGGCCAGCAGCGGCGCCACGCCGGTGAAGTGGACCAGGGCCTTGGCCGGCAGGTTCAGCAGCGCCAGCAGGTAGCCGCGCAGGCCGTCGTCGTAGGCCAGCAGATGGAAGTGGCCGGACCGGAAAAAGCGCTCGGTCAGGTGCCAGTAGTTGCTGGCGTCAAAGACCAGCGCCGGGTAGCCGGAAGCGGGCAGGTAAACCAGATAGCTCAGCAGGAGCACGACCACCAGGGGCCAGTCGTGGTGGCGCAGGGCGACGAAGCGGGAAGAAGTAGGTAGCGGTAGCAATACACAGCAGATAGGGGCGCCTCTTTACGCAGACGACGCACTTAAGGTAACAGGCGGATCAGGCTGGTCAGGCCGGCCGCTGGCCCCGGCGCGGCGGCGCGGGCTTCGGCAATGGCCGCGGGGTGGGTATTTTACGTACCTTTTGCCCGAACCTCCCTCCTTCTCCCCGCCTACCTCCGTTCCATGAATCACCGTCTGCACCTTCGTCTGGAGCAACTTGAACAAGCCACCACTCGCTTGCTGGACATGGCCCAGGCCCTGGGCGACAAGTCCCACCAGGTGCCCGGTCCGGGCCAGTGGTCGGCCGACCAGGTAGTGCAGCACCTGCTGGTGGCCGAAACCGGCATCGGGCAGTACATCGACAAGAAAGTCCAGCAGGCCGAAGGGCTGGACAAAGCCGGCCTGCTCACGTTTGTCAAGTCGCGGATGCTGCGCCTGGCGCTGCGGCTGCCGTTTCTGCGCTTCAAAGCCCCCAGGTACCTGGCCGCGCTGACGCCCGACACCGTGCCGACCCTGGCCGAGCTGCGGCCGGAGTGGGAGCGGGTGCGCCGGCAGCTGGAGCGCACGCTCAACGAGTTTCCCAGCCCGCTGCTCAACCGCATGATTTTCAAGCACCCCCGCTCGGGCATGCTCAACATCTACCAGACCCTGGACTTCATGGTCGACCACGTGCTGCACCACCAGCGCCAGCTGGAGCGGATTACCAAAGCGGTAGCGGCGCCCGCCGGTGCGGACGGAGCCCGGCAACGCGGCCGGTAGGTGCGCAGCAGCCCCGCCTCAGGACCGGGCCTGATACCTGCTCCTAGTCCTTCGCCGGCCGCTCAATGTCGGCGTACGACTCGTGGCGGGGCATCTGGCGCATGGCTTCCACCATGTCGGCGGGGGGCACCATGAGCTTGCGCTGGCGCAGATCCAGCCACGCGCCATCCACGGTAATGGTAGCCGCGGCCCGGCCGTCAGCCTTGAAGATGGTGTGCAGGATGCGCCAGCGGGAGCCGTCGGCACTCAGGCCCACGGCTTCGGCCGTCACCCGGATGGCCTCGCTGATGCCGACTTCCTTCAGAAAGCGGGTGTCTTCCCGGAACAGAATCGGGCCCATGGCCAGCTCGGCAAAGCGCCGCATGGTAAAGCCGTGCTCGGCCAGGTACTCCAGCCGGACCTGCGCGGCATAGTCGGTGTAGGCCGAGTGGCGCATGTGGGCATTGGGGTCCATATCGGCCCAGCGGACGGTGTAGATTTTGGCGTAGTCCATCGGAGAAGTCAGAAGTCAGGAGCTAGGAGTTAGAATAACAAAGGGGAACCGGCCGCAAGCAGCAGAGAAGCCAGCAGCCACACCATCCAGCGGCAAGCCCGGTAGCTCCGGGCAGCTGTTGCGGCCGCCGGCAGCCCTCCGGCTAGCTGCGCAGCGTGAGGCGGACCAGGAACTGCTGCTGGTCGTCTTCGCCCAGAAACTCGGCTTCGTAGCCGGCGGCTTCGGCGTAGTCCTGCACGATGCCGGCATCGGCAAACAGCCAGTCGAAAGGCCGGCTGGCTTCGTCGCCATAGCTCAGGCGGTACTCCACCTCGCCGTAGTAGGGGCCGTTGAGGTTGATGACCAGGGCGCCTTCCTCATCCTCGTAGAGGTAGCTCACGTCGGAGGAGGTGGCCAGAATCTGGCCGCCGGGCGCCAGCAGGGTGCGGGCGTGGGTGAGGAATTTTTCCAGGCCGTCGAGTGTGCCCACCAGGCCCAAGCCGTTCATGAGCATCAGAATCGTGTCGAACCGCTCCCTGGCGGCCGGGGCATCAAACAGGTGGTGGCAGGCGGCTGCGCGGACGCCGCGCTCCTGCATTACCTGTACGGCCCCGGGCGAGGCGTCCAGGGCTTTCACCTGAAAGCCCCGGCTTTGCAGCTCCAGGCTGTGGCAGCCCGCCCCGGCCCCGGCATCCAGAATATGGCCCCGGCACTCTTCCAGCGCGGTGCGCTCCAGCTCGGGCATTTCCCAGAGGGAGCGGAAAAAGTAGCTTGCCGGCAGCTCCTCGTCCTCCGAGACGTTGCATTGCACCTGCAGGGCCGCGGCTTTATTGCCGCGCAAAAAAGCCATCAGGGCGTGGCCAACCGGATCGGGCAGGGAAGTTTGGGACATGGGGCAAAGGTAGCAGGAGTTTGGGGGAGCCGCCGGTCCGGCCGGCGGCTTTTTGCCCTTCAACGCATCCTTCCGCCGCGGGTCTGCGTTGGTGACTACAACCAAATACCGCGTCCTTCCCTCCTATGGCCAGCAACCTCGACTACCTCGACCCCACCCTGATTCCGCTCGAAGACCAAGTAAAAGCCTACCTGGAAGCCGAGGAAGAGCTGCGCAAAGCCACCGTGGAAGCCCGCTCCCTGCCCACCGATGACGCCGCGGAGCAACAGGCGGCCCGCGAGTTTGAGCAGCGCCCCGCCACCGGCAGCTTCGACCAGCACGCCGACGAGGTAGAGCAGCGCCTGCGCAACCTGCACGACAGCCTGGCCGAGCTGCGCCGCGAAATCATCGGGCTGCTGCCCGTGCGCGACGAGTTTGTGAAGGTAAACCTGGGCTACGGCCCCAGCCGCGTGGGCGCCTTTGCCGTGGCCGGCAGCAGCGGCCCCGACTACGAGCTGCGCATCGTTCATTAACCCCGCAGCTGGCCCTGCACGCCGAAGCGGTATTCCGTGGTGGTCTGATACGTGTGGCCGGGACGCAGAATGGTGCTGGGAAAAGCGGGCTGGTTGGGCGAGTCGGGGAAGTGCTGGGTTTCGAGGCAGAAGCCCGCGTGCTTACCATACCGCACGCCGTGGCGGCCCGTGAGCGTGCCGTCGAGGAAGTTGCCGGTGTAAAACTGAACCCCCGGCTGGTCGGTAACGACGTGCAGCGTCCGGCCCGAAACCGGCTCGTACACGGTAGCGGCCACCGGGCCGGGCGCCGCATCCAGCACCCAGTTGTGGTCGTAGCCCCCGGGCACCTGGCTTAGCCGGGCCCCGATCGGGTGCGGGGTGCGAAAATCGAACGGCGTATCCGCCACGGCGCGCAGCTCCCCGGTCGGAATCAGCGTGTCGTCGACCACGGTATAGCGGCCGGCCCGCAGCGTCAGCTCATGGCCCAGGATATCGGTGCCCGCGTCGTGGTTGAGGTTGAAGTAGGCGTGATTGGTCAGATTGAGCGGTGTGGCCTGGTCGCTCACGGCGGAGTAGGCAATGCGCAGCGCGTTGTCGTCGGTGAGTGTGTAAACCACCGTCACGTCCAGGTTGCCGGGGTAGCCTTCCTCGCCCGCCCGGCTGTGGTAGGTCAGCGTCAGCGTGGCGCCGTCGGGGCCGGAGCCCGTTTCGGCCGCCCATACTACTTTGTCGAACCCCTGGCGGCCGCCGTGCAGATGGCTGGGGCCGTTGTTTTGGGCCAGCTGGTACTGCCGGCCATCGAGCGCAAACCGGCCGTGGGCAATCCGGTTGCCGTAGCGTCCGATCAGGGCCCCGAAGTAGGGATTTGCCTGCAGATACGGCGGGCTCTGGTAGTCGCTTAGCGCCTCGAAACCCAGCACGACGTTGCCCAGCGTCCCGCTCCGGTCGGGCACCAGCAGGCTGGTCAGCGTGCCCCCGTAGTTGCTGATGGCAGCCCGGAGCCCGCGCGCGTTGGTGAGCGTGTAGAGCCGCACCCCGTCCCCCGTGGTAAGTTGGCCGAAGGCTGAAACAGTAGCAGTGGACATAAGGCGAGAGAGTAATAGTGCGGACGAAAAGCACAGCTGGACCAGGATGAGCAGGCAAGGTGGCCCCCGACCTTGCGCCTGAAAGAGAAAGCTGCTCCGGGATCAGGCAAGCCAAGGGAATTCGTCGCGCAGGAGTACGTTTTTGCTCTTCCGGAAAAAACGTGTCCAGTGCGGGGAACGGCGAGCCGGGCTCAGCCGGCAGCGCCGACGAAAGCCGGCGGGGGAAGGTACGCCTTCCCGCCGGGCAATACCACTGCGGTGAACGGATGATTTCTGGTCTTTTCAGTTGGTCAAACGCCCGCCGCCCCACGGCTTGAGGCGCCACCTGGCCCAATAAACCCTCCGCTGCTCTTTCGCGTGCCAGATTTCCCGGCATTCTACCCCGACCACCGCGCCCACTGGGAGGCCCTGCAAAAGCGCCTGGCCTCCTACTCTCTCGCCCCATGCCTGCTGCCACCGGCGGCGCCGGGTTCACGGCCAGGCACCAGGCAGACCGTCCCCTTTCGGTTAGTGCGCGGCCGTGGTTTCCACAAACTCCAGCAGCCGCTCCGTCAGTTCGGGGCGGATAGTGGGCCGCGGAGCAAACCGTGGGGCGAGGGCCGCCGCCGGCGCGGGTTGCGGCCAGAAAAACGGCTTTCCTGAGGCCGAAACAACCCGTACGCCTTCCCAAACACCCGGCGGCTAGTCGCTGGCCGCCCCGCAGACCGGCCCCAGCTTTTCCAGCAGCAGCGACCCAATACGCTCGCCTTCGGGCAGGCCGCCCTGGCGCAGCAGCTCCACGCCCTGGCGTACGAGCACGAAGCAGGGCAGGTCGGTGGCCTGGAAGCTGTGCACCACGCTGGGGTGGCTCACCTCGTCTACCGTCAGCACCCGGATAGCCGCGCCCACCTCCCGCTGCAAGCCGGCCAGCGCCGCCAGCGTGGCCACCCGCACCTGCGGGGCCGTGCCGATGGGCGGCAGCAGCACCAGCAGCATCGCGGCCTCGGCAGGCAGTAGAGACGGAGCAGGAGTGGCTGTCATCGGACCCGGGTAATTTAAGTAGCGGCAAAATTAGCGAAGCCGGGCCGCGGCGCGTATGATGCGCATCAGGCGGCCGGCTGACAATTATCAGGTTCGCACGTATTGCTGCCGACCTTGCCGGAACGCCTGGCCGGTGCGGCCCCGGTAAACCACCCGTGCCGGCCTACTGCTTTGCCATGCTTCCAAGCTTTTCCTCCGGCGCCCTGACCGCGCTGTTGTACACGCAGGCCAAAGAATTCTTTGGCATCTACGACCCCGCCCTGGGCTGGTTTACGCAGGTGAACCCGGCGGGCGTGCGCCTGCTGGGCTACCCCTCCGAGGAAGTTTTTCTGGCCGACCCCGACCATTCGCTGCGCTCCCCGCCCTGGACCGGCGCGCAGTGGGATGCCCTCTGCGAGCAGGCCCGACGCGACGGCCACCGGGCCGTGGAAGCGGAAATCCGGCGCCATACCGGCGAGGCCCTCAGCGCCTACCTGGAGCTGACCTACTTCCGGGACGGCGAACGGCCGTTCTTCCTGATTCACATCACCGAGCAAAGCCGCCTGCAGCAGGCCGAGCGCGAGCTGGCCCACAGCGTGCGGCGCTTCGAGGCCGTGTTCACCAACGCCACTATCGGCATCATCGTCTGCAACCAGGCGGGTGATATCGTGTCAGCGAACGGGCTGGCCGGGCAGCAGTTTGGCTACCCGCCGGCCGAGCTACTAGGCCAGCGCATCGAGGTGCTGGTGCCCAACGCCGCCGGCCGCCACCACCAGCAGCTGCGCGAGAGCTTCAACGCCCACCCGCAGGTACGCGGCATGGGCCAGCACCGGGTATTGCGCGGCCTGCGCCAGGATGGCACCGACTTCCCCGTGGAGGTGAGCCTGAGCTACTTTCACCTCGACGAGGAGCTGTACGTGGTGGCCTACGTGCTCGACGTGACGGCCAAGCACGACGCCGCGCAGGAGCTGGTGGCCCAGCACCAGCGCGTGGCCCGCCTCAACGCCGACCTGGAGCAAAAGGTAGCCGACCGCACCCACGCCCTGATGATTACGCTGGAGCAGCTGGAAAAGCGGGGCCAGGAGCTGGCCCAGGCCCTGGCCGCCGAGCAGGAGCTGGGGGAGATGAAGTCGCGCTTCGTGAGCATGGCCTCGCACGAGTTCCGCACGCCGCTCACCGGGGTGCTTACCTCGGCCGAGCTGATTGCCGACTACGCCCAGGGCCCGCAAAAGGAGAAGCAGCTCAGGCACGTGGCCCGCATCCGCTCCTCGGTGAAGCACCTGAACGACATCCTGGAAGAATTCCTGTCGGTGGGTCGCATTGAGGAAGGCCGGGTGGAGGCGACCCCCGCTACGCTGGAGATGGAGAAGCTGCTGGGTGAAACGGTGGCCGACGTGCAGGGGCTGCTCAAAACGGGCCAGCGCATCGAGTGCGAGGGCGAGTGCGCCGGCCTCATCCGGCTGGATGCCTCGCTGCTGCGCAAAATCCTGGTCAACCTGCTGTCCAACGCCATCAAGTATTCCGGCGAAAACACCGTCGTCCACGTCCACGCCGCGTGCCAGGACCGGCAGCTCACGCTGCGCGTGGAGGATCAGGGCGTGGGCATTTCCCAGGAAGACCAGCAGCACCTGTTCGAGCGGTTTTTCCGGGCCCGCAACGTGAGCACCGTGCCGGGCACCGGCCTGGGCCTGTACATCATTGCCAAGTATCTGGAGCTGATGGGGGGCACCATCGCCCTGCACAGCGAGCTGAACCTGGGCACCACCGTCACCATCACTATCCCCTATGAAAACCATTCTGCTGATTGAGGACGACGAGGTTATCCGCGAAAACACCGCCGAGCTGCTGGAGCTGGCCGGCTTTGCCGTGCTCACGGCCGAAAACGGCAAGCTCGGAGTAGAGCAGGCCCTGGCCACCAAGCCCGACCTGGTGGTGTGCGACATTATGATGCCCGTGCTCGATGGCTACGGCGTGCTCCAGATATTTAATCAGAATAAGCACCTGGCGGGCGTGCCCTTCATCTTCCTCACCGCCAAGACCGAGCGCCTCGACCTGCGCCGCGGCATGGAGCTCGGCGCCGACGACTACCTCACCAAGCCCTTCGATAAAGCGGAGCTGCTGAGCGCCATTACCGGCCGCCTCAACCGCTTCCAGCACCTCAAGCCGGAGTACGATCTGCAGCAGGGCGGCCTGGGCGAGTTTCTGGACGATGCCCGCGCCGTGGGCAACCTGGAAAGCCTCTCGGCCGACCGCAAAGTGCACGCTATCCGCAAAAAGCAGGACGTGTACCTCGAAGGCGACGAGCCCACGCGGGTGTACTTCGTGCAGGCCGGCCGGGTGAAAACCGTGAAAACCACCGCCGGCGGCAAAGAGCTGATAACCGGCTTCTATGGCCCCGGCGAGTTTTTTGGCTACCTGCCGTTGCTGCAGCACACCGCGCACAGCGACTCGGCCGTGGCCGTTGACGACGCGGAGCTGATCTACATTCCCAAGGACGACTTTACGCAGCTGCTGCTGCGCAACCCCGCCGTGGGCCAGCAGTTCATCCGCCTGCTGGCGGGCCGGGTGAGCGAGCGGGAAACGCAGCTGCTGGCCATGGCCTATAGCTCCATCCGCCGCCGGGTGGCCGACACGCTGCTGCGCCTGCACGAGCAAGCCGGGCCGGCGGGCAGCATTCAGCTCTCGCGCGACGACATGGCCGCCCTGGTCGGCACGGCCCCCGAGTCGCTGATTCGGACGCTGAGCGAGTTCAAAGCCGACGGGCTGCTTGAGCTGACGCCGAAAAATGTGCGGGTGCTGGCGCCCGACAAGCTGCGCCAGGCCCGGTGGTAGGCTGGTTGGGGTGTTTTCGGGAATGGAAAATGTGGTACGTTGAGGTACGGGAAGCGAGGTTCAAGTCTCAGACTTTACGTCTTGCAAACGACCGTTTGGCAGAATGTGAAATACCTTAGCGGCATGTTTAAATCACCCTTTTGCTAAACCTTGCGCGCCTTACGTGTTAGAAGCGCAGAGAGCTCCCAGCATTATACCTGTCCTCACTTCATATTTGTGCCATGCTGGACTTAAACGCGCCGATACTCCCTGGTCATTCAGCTGCTAGCATTCGGTTGGGGCAGCCCGTGGCAGAAGTGCTGCGCTACGCGCCTGCTCCTGTAATTGAAACGTTATCTACTGTCACGGTATACCGGTTTGGGGCCGTGGCAGTATGGGCCCGGGACGGGATGGTGGAACAGGTCGGCGTGTTTGACGGCTATACCGACCTTGCCTTCTGGCGTATGCCTGGGCATGCCCTTAGTCGAAGTACAGCGACGCATGGGGCCGGTAGTGGAAGAATGGGACGACACGCTGATGGTCGAAGGCAGCGACCGATGGTGTTTCGACACCAGCGCGTGGGCCAATGGTTGGGAAGTGGAACAAAACCTGGAAGCTCGGCTGGTCGAAATATTTGTGAACACTGCAAAGCAAGGAGAATGACGTAGCATTTACCGTTTTGCTCGCTTCCCTGAACGGAGCGCGTTTAAGGCACCACCGTTTTACTGAACACGGATACTACCTTTGCCGGTGTTTTAGAAGGCCAATGAAGAATCCACAATTGCTTAAGGGTTTGTTCTTGACGACTGGCTTAGATGTATAGTCCCAGGGAGAGATGGTGTATTTTCCGGGCTGGAATTTCGCACACACTTATGGGACAAATACTCCACGGCAGCGCCCGCACAACTTCGGCAATAC
>NZ_BAABDH010000090.1:0-11618 GCF_039539525.1 Hymenobacter algoricola
CAGCGAGCCGGTGGCGGCCTGCTGGCGCAGCAGGTCTTTGACAAACGAGCGGCTCACGCCGAAGCGCCGCGCCACGGCTACTTTCCGGGCACCCGGCTCCTGGCACGCCGCCGCTACCCGGGTGCGTAAATCAAGCGAATACGGTCTCATCTTACAGAATACGGCCATCCGCCAAATAGGGATGAACTGTTCACGAATCCGCTATAGGTTAGAAAGCTGATCAATAAGGTCCATAGGTTTCTTTAGATTTTTACAGAAAATTTAAATGTATGATTCTATTCCTAACTACCAACTATCCAAAAACAAAATGCCCTGACTTACGCCAGGGCATTTCCACAGCAGGTATTGCAGGCTGACCTTACAGCGACTTCACCACTGGCGTCTCGGCCAGCTTCACGGCGGCGGTTTTGCCTTTCTTCATGCAGCACGACGGCGTGGCAGCGGTAGCGCCTTCCTTGGTGCAGCTGGCCTTCATGGCCGTGGAGCAGGCCTCTTTCTTGGATTTCTTGCCTTTCTCGTCTTTGCCATCATTGGCGGCGGCGGTTCCGACGAATGCAAACAGGGCCAGGGCCAGCAGTGCGTTTTTCATGGGTGAAAATGAGGGAGGTGGAGGAAACAAAAGCCGGCGGGGTATGGTTGGCTTGCCAACGTTGGCACCCCGGCCCGCAGCTCTAAAGTACGAAGGCCGTGCGAGAGTTCCGCGGCTTGGGGCCCCGCATTTTTCGCCGGCCCGGGTCGACGCCTCCTGATTTCCTCCATGCCCCTTCGCCAAGCAAGTTACCTCACCCTGCTCGCGCTGGCCCTCGTGTCGGCCGTGAGCCTGTATTTCGTGGCCCAGCTGCGCTTCAACTACAACTTCAACGACTTCTACCCCGTCGGCGACCCGGACCTGGCCTACTACGAGCAGTATTCGGCCCGCTTCGGCAACGACAACGACTACGTGCTGCTGGGCCTGGAAGCCGCCCCCGGCCACACCGTGTTTGAGCCGCAGTTCCTGACCCGGGTCGACTCGCTCACCCGCTTTATTCAGCAGCGGGCCCACGTGGTCCACGTGTCCTCGCCCACCAACGCCACCAACCCGGTGGTGGAAGGCTTCGGGGTGTTCAACATTCCGTACCTGCACCCGGCCGAGCCGGCCCGGCGGGCCCAGGATTCGGCCCTGGTGTACCGCACGCCGGGACTGGTGGGCAACCTGGTGGCCCGGAATGCCCGGGCCGTCACCATCCTGTTTCAAACCTCGCCCAACCTGAGCAAGCCGCCCGGCGACTCGCTGCTGACGGCCGTGCGCACCGAGCTGACCCGCCAGGGCTTTGCGCCCGAAGCCTACCACCTGGCCGGCAAGCTGGTGGCCCAGTCGGTGTTCGTCGACCGGCTGCAGCGGGAGCTGGTGGTGTTCATGTCGCTGTCGGTGCTGCTGGTCACGGGGCTGCTGTGGTTCACGTTCCGGACCTGGTGGGGCGTGGTGCTGCCGCTGGTGGTGGTGCTGGGCGCCATTTTGTGGGGGCTGGGGCTGATGAGCGCCTGCGGCGTCAGTATCGACCTGATGACGGCCCTGCTGCCCATCATGCTCTTCGTGGTGGGCATGTCCGACACCATCCACATCATCACCCGCTACAACACGGAGCTGGGCTACGGCACGGCCAAAAAGCAGGCGCTGCTCATTACGCTGAAGGAATCGGGGTTCGGCTCGGGGCTGTCGGCGCTGACGACCAGCATCGGCTTTTTCACCCTGATGACCAGCTCCATCCGGCCGATCTACAACTTCGGGCTCTTTACCGGCATTGCCGTGCTGCTCACCTTCGCGCTGTCGTTTACGCTGCTGCCGGCCATGCTGATGCTCTTGCGCAAGCCCGAGCTGCGCATTCCGCGGGCCGAGGGCCACAGCTGGGACGGGGTGCTGGGCCGTATGTTTCGGGTGGTGCTGGCCCGGCGGCGGCTGGTGGTGGGCCTGTCGGCCCTGATCCTGATCGGCTCGGTGGCCTCGGCCTCCCGCATCCGCATCAACTCGGCTTTGCTCGACGACCTGTCCAAAAACGATCCGGTGAAGCTGGATTTCGGCTTTTTCGAGAAGAACTTCGCCGGCGTGCGGCCCTTTGAGCTGGCCCTGCAGCCCGCCCCCGGCCGCAGCATCTACGACCTGCAGGTGCTGCGCGAAACGGAGGAAATCGAAGGCTACCTGCAAAAGACCTACGGCCTGAACTTCGTGGCCTCGCCCGTGACGCTCATCAAATCGGTGCGCAAGGCCCTGAACGGCGGGCTGCTGGAGGAGTACAGGCTGCCGGCAACCGAGGCCGAGCTGGCCGGGCTGGTGCGGCGCGTGAAGCTGTTTCGCAACAAGCCCGAGTTCCGGGCCCTGGTGCTGCCCGACGCCTCCGCCGGCCGCCTCACCGGCCGCATGCCCGACGTGGGCAGCGTCCGCGCCGACGCGCTGAACGTGGACCTGCGCCGCTTTCTGCGCCGGCACACCGACCCCGCCGTGCTGCAGACCCGCCTCACCGGCTCGGCCAACCTGATCGACAAAAATAACGAAAGCCTGACGCTGAACATGATTACGGGCATGAGCATCGACATCGTGATGGTCACGCTCATCGTGCTGCTGCTCTTCCGCAGCCTGCGCATGACGGTGGTGGTGCTCATTCCCAACCTGGTGCCCATCCTGATTGTGGCCGGCGTGATGGGGCTGGCGGGCGTGAGTATGAAGGTGAGCACCAGCATCATCTTCACCATCGCCTTCGGCATTGCCGTCGACGACACGATTCACTTCATCAGCAAGCTTAAGCTGGTGCTGCTCCAGGAGCCCAGCCTGTTCCGGGCCGTGCGCAAAACCTACCTGATGGCCGGCAAGGCGGTGGTGGTCACGTCCCTGATCCTGGTCGGGGGCTTCAGCACGCTGATTTTTTCCTCCTTCGACGGTACCTTCTACGTGGGCCTGCTCATCGGCCTGACCCTGCTCTTCGGCGTGGTGGCCGAGCTGACGCTGCTGCCCATTCTGATCCTGTACTTCTACAAGCATAAGCCCAAGGAAATCCGCCAGCCGGTGCCGGTGCTAAGGGGGTAAAAGGAGCTACCAGAGGCAGCGGCATGGTTTTTATTGCGTAAGATTGGGCGGTTGTTTTCGCCTCCTTATCCTAGCTGTAGTTACTATGCCGCATGTATTTCGTTGGCTGGCCCTGCTTGGGCTACTGGCCCTTTCCAGTGTGCCGGGGCAGGCGCAGCAGATACCAGCCACCATTTTATCGGCCTACCGGCCGATGCCGGTGCAATACGGCGGCCTGGGCCGGGGCCTGTCTTTCGACCAGTTCCAGCTGCTGACGCTGCACCGCAATGGCGACTGGCTCACCACGCTTCCCGATGGCGTACCGCTGCCGCCCATTGTGCTGTTTTACCAAACCAGCAGCAAGCAGCAGCTGCGTTTCGTGCTGGAAGACAAAGCCCACGGCCAGCAGGCCCAGGTGTTTGCCCTGGCCAACCTCACGCTCAGCGGCAGTGCCCTGGGCAATCTGGACCGTATTCTGTTTCCCAGCCGGGATTCGCTCCGGCCCAAAAACAACAACTCCGATGTTTTCCTGGGCGCCATCTCGCTGGTCGGCCAGGCCCCCACGGAACCGGTCTGGCAGTTTGCAGTCGAAAATGCGCAGCAGATTGTTGCGGCCCCGCTGCGTGGCACCGTCAGCAATGGCAAGCAGATCATTCAGTTCTCCGAGGTCATCGACGATGCGCTCAGCTACGCCGACCAGGGCGGCATGGCCGCCGCCTTGCTGGCGGCCCAGGTACACCACGGCTTCGTGTTCACCTACCAGGGCAAAGCTATTGCCGCCCTGGCGCTGCCGGACCTGAGCCGCCGTGCGCGCTCCATCTACTGGGTGCGCAAAGACCTCGATCCGGCTTTGCAACTGGTGGTAGCCAGCATGAGCACCACGCTGCTGCTGCGGCCCGATTTGAAGTAAACCCGTTTTTCCCGCCCGATTTCTGTCCTGCTCATGCGGAAGCTTTTCTTTGCCCTGCCCCTGCTGCTGGTTGGCTGCGCCACGCCGGCCTACCTTCCCCACACCTCGGCCAACCCTTTCGGGGGAGCGGCCGGCACCCAGCTGAGCGTGCCCATCAGCAAGCTCGGGCCCGGCCGTAAGCTCGCCCTTGGGCCCTACCAGGTGACGGACGTGCACCGCGGCTGGCGCAGCACCCGCACCCGCGACCAGGGCCCGCTGCGCGCTGGCACCACCGGCTCGCCCGTGCTCGACGTGCTCGACCTGCCCTACGCCCAGCAGCTGAGCACCGAGGACAGCAAGCTGGAATTTCAATTCAGCACCAACGACCCCGCCGGCCCGCCCCAGTCGGCGGCCGTGTACTGCGGCCGGCAGAGCGTTACGCAGTCGGTGGTAGCGAAAGGACTGCTGCTGGGCCAGCTGGACCCGGAGCTGCGCAGCCGTACCACCGAAACCTTCAACGCCCTGATCGTGGGGCCCAAACTGGGGCAGACCAACGTCTGGAATCTGCTGCTGACTACTACCAACCGGACCGGCTTCGAGTCCGACAACCCGACCCCCGTCATCGGGCTCGTCGGCGACGCCGATCAGGTGCTGCTGCGCATCCGGCTGGTGGCGCGCACGCCGCTCCCGGCTTCGGCGGGCAGGTTTGCTCAGCTGGCGCAGCCCCTGGCCGGTCCCGGGGGCGTCGAAATTCTGCACGAGGGTCAGCGCATCGCCTACCTCGACTACGAAACCATTTCGTCCGACCACACTCTTAAGCTCTGGCTTCGGGATGGACTGGCGCCGGAGCTGCGCTTTCTCACCACGACGACGGTAGCTACGCTGCTGATGAAAGACGGGGATTTGTAGCCTCCTTGCCGCTTTGCCGTATGAAGGGCCTATGAAACTCGCTTTTTCCTGCCTGCTCGTCTTTCTTACCCTGACCGCGCACGCCCAGACGCCTGCCCAGCCTGCCCCACCCGACCTATTGACGCCGCTGATTCAGGAGCGCGGCCGCATGGTAAAGGCCTACGAAGACGCCAGCGCCCAGCGCAACAGCCTGTTTGGCAACAAGGCCTCCAAGAAGGACCTGGAGGAAGTCGTGGACGTGCTCAAGGCCATCATCCGCAAGGACACCGAGATTGTGCAGGCCCTGAAGGAGTCTTCCCTGCGGCGCACGGCCAGCATCGTGGCCGAGAAAACCCAGGCCGAGCGGCAGATTACCGTGGCTCAGGGCGACCAGTCGATGACGCGGGAGAAGTTTTACGACTTGCAGAACCAGATTCAGAACCTGCAGGAGCGCGACCGGCAGCGCGAGGCCAAGCTGCGCGAGTACCAGGCCACGGCCGACGAAGCCAGCCAGAGCCGCACCACCCGCGAGCTGCTGGCCGTGGCGCTGGCCGTGCTGAGTGCGGGGCTGCTGTGGTATATTTACCGGCTGCGCGGGCAGGTGCGCCCCGCCCGCGGCCGCCGGTAGCCGGGGGCTGACAGACCATAAAACAGTGCTATGCTCATTCCTGCCGCCCAGTACCTGACCTACGCGGAGGCGGTGACCCTGTACAATGAGCTGCTCGACGCGGGTATCAGCGCCCTGGTCAAAGCCTGCGGCCCGCCCGGCTTTCCCTTCGGCGACGGAATCTGGTACCAGCTGCTTATCGAGGAAGAAGCCGCCGCGGCCGCCCGCCCCATCGTGGCCGACTTCGACGCCCGGCGGACGGCCCCACTGCCCGGGCGCTGCCCCCGCTGCGGCAGCTCCGATACGGGGCCGGTGGCGCGGCCGGCGTGGTGGCAGCGGCTGTTCTACGCCGGCACCACCCTGCTCCGCTGCGGCGGCTGCGGCCGCAGCTTCGCGGCCTGAGGCGGCGCGGCGGCCGGGCCGGCGCGCGGGCACTCCGCCGCTTATGCCCTACATTGCCCCCGGCCCTTGCCGCCGGCCCGCGGCCTCTTCACAGCAAGCAGGCGGCTTTACAACGGGCAACGGCCCCAACGCTACGCTCTGCTGATGTCCTACCGCCACACCATCCGCCAGCGGGTTTACACCTTCCCCGACCTGAAAACCCTGCTGGCCCGGGCCTCGCCCCCGCGCTCCGGCGACGGGCTGGCGGGCGTGGCGGCCGACACCTACGAGGAGCGCGTGGCCGCCCAGTATGCCCTGGCCGACGTGCCCCTGCGCACCTTTCTCAGCGAGGCCCTGGTGCCCTACGAGCAGGATGAAGTCACCCGCCTGATTCTGGACACCCACGATGCGGCGGCCTTCGCGCCCGTCGGCCACTGCACCGTGGGCCAGCTGCGCGACTGGCTGCTGGCCGATGCCACCGATGCGCTGGTTCTGCAGCAGCTGGCGCCCGGCCTGACCCCGGAGATGGTGGCGGCCGTGAGCAAGCTCATGCGCAACCAGGAGCTGATCGGGGTGGCCCGCAAGGTGGAGGTGATAACGCGGTTTCGCAACACGCTGGGGCGGCGCGGGCACCTGGCCACCCGCCTGCAGCCCAACCACCCCACCGACGACGCCCGCGGCATTGCCGCCAGCCTCGTCGATGGCCTGCTCTACGGCAGCGGCGACGCCGTGCTGGGCATCAACCCTGCCACCGACAACCCCCGGGTGGTGCGCCAGCTGCTGGACATGCTGGATGCCGTGCGCGAGCAGTACCAGATTCCGACCCAGACCTGCGTGCTCAGCCACCTGACCACCACCCTGCAGCTGATTGAGCAGGGCGCGCCCGTGGACCTCGCCTTCCAGTCTATCGGCGGCACGGAGGCGACTAATTCCAGCTTCGGCATCAGCCTGAGCCTGCTGCGGGAAGCCCACGAGGCCACGCTGGGCCTGCACCGCGGCACGGTGGGCCAGAACGTGATGTACTTCGAAACCGGGCAGGGCAGCGCCCTGTCGGCCCACGCCCACCACGGCCTCGACCAGCAGACCTGCGAAGCCCGCGCCTACGCCGTGGCCCGGCACTTTCAGCCCCTGCTGGTCAATTCCGTGGTCGGCTTCATCGGGCCCGAATACCTCTACGACGGCAAGCAGATCATCCGGGCGGCGCTGGAAGACCACTTCTGCGGCAAGCTGCTGGGCCTGCCCATGGGCGTGGATGTATGCTACACCAACCACGCCGAAGCCGACCAGGACGACATGGATACCCTGCTCACCCTGCTGGGCGTGGCCGGCTGCACCTTCATCATGGGCATTCCCGGGGCCGACGACATCATGCTGGGCTACCAGTCCACCTCCTTCCACGACGCGCTGTACGTGCGCCGGGTGCTGGGTTTGCGGCCCGCCCCCGAGTTTGAGGCCTGGCTGCGCCAACAGGGTATCTTTGACGAGCGGGGCCGGCTGCGGCCGGCGGCCGCCGACCACCGGCTGCTGGGCCCGGGCCCGCTGCGGCCCCCGGAATAACCCTCCCGCCTGTTGCTCGCGCTTCACCCCCAACCTTCTCCCCATGACGGCCCCGGACATCATTCGCCAGCTGCACCTGCTGCCCCACCCCGAGGGCGGCTACTACCGGGAAACCTACCGGTCGGACTACCGCATCCAAACGGAAAGCGGCCAGCCCCGCCACCTCAGCACGGCCATCTACTACCTGCTGGCCAACGACGACAAATCTCATTTCCACCGCATCAAGTCGGATGAGCTCTGGTTTTTTCACCAGGGCCAGACCCTGGAAATCATCGTGCTCGGCGGCGACCAGCCCACCACCATCCGGCTGGGCGGCGACCTGACAAAAGGCGAAGTTCCCCAGGCCGTCGTGCCGGCCAACACCTGGTTTGCCGCCCGGCTTGAGCAGGGTACCGGCTTCGGGCTGGTCAGCTGCACCGTGGCCCCGGGCTTTGAGTACGTCGATTTCGAGCTGGCCCGGCGGGCGGCGCTGCTGGCGGAGTTTCCGCACCTGCCGGAGCTGATCCGGCAATTCACCCGCTCCTAGCTCCCGCCATGGCTGCTGACCCCACCGATTCGCTGGTCCCGGGCGCCGACCCCTGGGCCGCTCCCCCCGCCGACCCCTGGGCCGGCCTGCGCGCCTTCACCGCCGCCCGCATTGCCCTGGGCCGCACTGGTACCAGCGTGCCCCTGGGCGAGGCGCTGGCGTTTCGGCTGGCCCACGCCCACGCCCGCGACGCCGTGTACTCAGCACTGGAAACCGACCGGCTGCTGGCCGAGCTGCGGGCGCTGCACCAGCCGGTGGGCCTGGTGCGCAGCCGGGCCGAAAGCCGCCCGCACTACCTGCAGCGCCCCGACCTGGGCCGGCAGCTGAATGAGGAATCCCGCCGCCGGCTGGCGGACAGCGCGCCCGGGGCCGCGGATATTGCCCTTATTCTGGCCGACGGCCTCTCGGCAACGGCCATCAACGAGCACGCGCTGCCGGTGCTCCGGCTGCTGGTGCCCCGGCTTCGGCAGGCCGGTTTCACGTTGGCCCCGCTCACCCTGGCTTTGCAGGCCCGGGTGGCTATCAGCGACGAAATCGGGGCGGCGCTGCGTGCCCGGCTGGCCCTGATCCTGATTGGCGAGAGGCCCGGCCTGAGCGCCCCCGACAGCCTGGGCGCCTACTTCACCTACGCCCCCCGCCCCGGCCTCACCGACGAAGCCCGCAACTGCGTGTCCAACATTCGCCCGACCGGCCTCCCGTACGAAGCCGCCGCGGAAAAGCTGTTTTTCCTGCTCAGCGAAGCCTTGCGGAGCAAGCTGTCGGGGGTGCCGCTCAAGGATGAGACGGGCCGGCTGGGGGAGTAGCGCGCAGTGGCCCGGCGCGCCCCGTGCGGCCGCCGGCCCCGCTACCGGCTACGGCTTCTTTTCAACTGTTTCGCGAAGTAGAACTTCGCGTTACTGCCCTCGGGGCCCAACTAATGGACGTAGCTTTGCGGCCTGTCCCGCGTGCTTATGGAAAACACCTTCCCCTTCAAGATTGTCCCGCTGCCCGAGCGCCTGCGGGTGGATGACGCCCTGTTCGGCATCACGGCCAACGTGGAAGCCGACCCGGCGCTGGAGGGCTACTTCTACCTGTTTGAAAGCTACGGCTTCGGCGGCGGCGGCCCTTCCTGGGAAGAGCACATCAACACCATCCTGGAGGAAGAAGCCCCGGCGCTGCTCGAAGAGCTGCACGGCTACTCCACCCCGGCCCACCTTATCTTCTACGCCGACTCCCAGGCCGCCGTAGACGGGTTTCTGCGCCTTATCGGCCCCATCTTCGCCGACCTGGGCAGCCTGAACAAGTACTTCAGCCAAACCGATTCGAGCGACTTTTTCGAGTAAGCCCCCGCCGGGCCGGGGTGTCGGGGCACCCGGTCGCCGGCCCGGCCGTGAGGCAGTAGTACCCTCCGAAAATAATTAAGCAGGGTGCTACTGCGTTGTAGTACCTTCTGGTTTTCTTTTTAGAAGGTACTGCTGCCATGCATATCATTCCGCCCCGCTCCTTTTCGCCGACGCTGGCCGCCGAGCTGCGCCAGTACTACGCCCTTACCCAGGCTGAGCTGGCCCGCTGGCTGGGGCTCAGCGTCCGCCAGGTGCAGGCTGTGGAGGCCGGGCGGCGGGAATTTTCCCCGGCGGCTAATGACCGGCTCACCGAGCTCCGGTTTCGGATGCGCCCTCTGGGGCCGCCGCTGCCCATGCCCGAGGCCCTGCCCCCGTTGCCGCCGCCCACCGCCTATACGGTAGTCAGGGCCGAGCGGACCCGGGCGCTGCGGCGGCGGCGGGTGCGGCGCTGCCGCCACCTGGCCCGGCTGCTGGCCTTCCAGCTCGAAACCCTGGACCTGCAGGATACCGCCCTGCTGCGCCGCCGCCAGGCCCTGGTGGCCCTGGGCCTGGCGGCGGCCACGCCCCCGCTCGGGGCCCCGCCCACCTACGACCTGGGCCCTGACGCTGCCTGGCTCGCCCACCTCGCAGCCAACACGGCCGCCCTGCCCCCGCGCCCCGACGCGCTGGCCCGCGCCCACCTGAGGCTGCGCCACCGTCAGCTGCTGGAAGAAGCCCGGGAGCTGGAGCAGCTGCTGGCAGAGGAGGCAGAAGCGTAAGCCCCCGAACAGCCCCGGATTAGCCGAAACAGCGGCCCAGCACCCGCTCGTTGGGCGGCGGCCCAACAACTGCTCCGACGGCCTTGCGCACCAGGGATGCCTGCCCACTTACCTGTCTGGTGAGTTGTTTATCTCCGGAAGTAAGCCGGCAAATAAATATTAGTTAATGCAACTATAGGCCCGGGTAGCCGCTCCTGCCTGTACTGCTGCTGCTCTCTGCCGGCTTAGCCGAGGCCGTAGCGGGGCATTTCGAATCTTCTCCTCACTCTTAGCCTGGTATTTATGCGTTTCAATCCTACCCCCGTGCTGCAGTTTACGGTCCGTCTGAGCTTTTTTGCGGCTTTGGCCCTGACCGGCTGCACTGCCAAGCAAGAAATAGCACCGAAGGACTGGTGCGGCACGGATCCGGCCGCCTGCAGCACCAAAGCCACCGTGCGGTTCTGCCTGGGCAAAACGCTGATCTGCCCGACTGAGCACACCACCCTGGAGCTGGCCGATGGCACGCGCCTGCAACCTACCGGGCCAACCTGGGAAGCCTACCTGGCCCGGCAGACCGACGGGCAGAAAGTGTCCATCGGCTACTCCGCCACCGGCCCGGTCACCAACGGCTCCCCCGCCACCCTGTCGGCGGCGCTTTCCTGTCTGACTACTGAGAGCCGCTAAAGCGGTTCTGCCTCCTGAGCTCCTACTGCGGAACTACCGCCGGAACCGGCTCTCTTACCTGTAAAAACCCCTTTGCCACGATACGGCAAAGGGGTTTTTACAGGTAAGAGAGCTGGGCACCTACCGGAGTCAGGACCTTGGTCACCACTTTCAACGTGGTGTGCTCAGGATGACCGGCGAAACAGGGAGGGCCTTAAACTGGAATAGACTAACCCGGCCCTGCGCCAGCGCCTGCTGCTGGAAGAAGCACAGGCGCTGGCGCAGCTGCTGGCGGAGGAGGCTTAAGTAGGCGTTCAACTAGGCGCCTCACCCCCCCCGCCCCTTTCGCCGCTTGATGGAGTCCTCTCAGAAAAAGGAAAACACAGCCCGTCAAGGTTCAGGGAACGACCTTTAAAGCCGTGGTTTTACGTGTTGCAGACGACCGTTTACAACACGTAAAATGGCTTATGCCTCATCTAAATCACCGTTTTTGTGAATGCTGCTCCTTGTCTAGGGCAGCAGTCATTCGGCTTCCTATAAAGCTTGCCCCGCTAAAAAACGTCTGAGTCCACCTGTTTTTGGTTTCCCTTCATAAGGCTTTTAACCTTCTCCTGAACCCGTTGGCGCTCGGGGTCATTGATGCGAAGTCCTACCGCCTCAAACCAATTCTTCAGGGCCTTTCGCTGCGTGGGCAAGTCATTTTGCTTCTCCACCCAGAATAGGTCCTGGTTGAACCAGTACACCACCTGATATAGCGGTTTCGTGAACAGTTCGTCCGTATTTGTCGGGAGGCCGTATTCTGTAAGATGAGACCGTATTCGCTTGATTTACGCACCCAGGTAGCAGCGGCATGCCAGGAGCCTGGTGCCCGGAAAGTAGCCGTGGCGCGGCGCTTCGGCGTGAGCGGCTCGTTTGTCAAAGACCTGCTGCGCCAGCAGGCCGCCACCGGCTCGCTGGCCCCCAAGCCGGCCACGGGCGGGCGGGCCCGCTACCTGGACGCGGCCGCGCAGG
>NZ_BAABDH010000091.1:0-12388 GCF_039539525.1 Hymenobacter algoricola
AACTACTTAACCCCCAATCAAGTCCATTCGCAAGGAAAAAGCCCCGCCGGAAAATCCGAGCGGGGCCCTTGCCTTATTCATGTCAACATATAGCCGGACGAGACAAGCGTAAAACGCTATAGGGCTGCCAGGGCCGGGCGGGCGGCGGCCATGATGGCACCGCGTACTTCTTCCGGATTGGCGTTCTTGAGCAGGTAGCCGTGGGCTCCTTCGGTGTGCAGGCTGTCGATGAGCTCGGGCTCATCGTGCATGGAGATGATAACCACGCGCACCCGCGGATACTGGGCCCGCAGCAGGCGCACGGTTTGCAGGCCGTCGAGTACCGGCATCTGCAGGTCCATGAGCACCACGTCGGGTACAGTGCCCTGGTCGAGGTGTTCGAGCAGCTCCTGGCCGTCTCCGGCTTCAAACAGCACTTCCATGCCCGCAAAACCGCTGATCAGGGCGCGCAGGCCTTTGCGGAACAGAATATGGTCATCAACTACGGCCAAGCGAATTGTCTGAGTACTCATAAAGCAGGAATGGGAGTAGGTGCCTGATCGGCAGGAAGGTACGGAATCGGGAAGGAAATCCAAATGCGGCTGCCCGTGCCGGGTGCCGACTCGTGCCGTAGCGTACCACGCAGTACGGCTACCCGGCTACGCAGATTGGTGAGGCCCAGGCCCGTGCGGTTGCCGGGGGCCGGGGGCAGGTCACTGGCCGTCGGGTCGAAGCCAATGCCGTTGTCGAGGTACTGCAACGACAGGTAGTCGGGTCCGAAGTCGATGCTGACGTTGATGGTTTCGGCATGGGCGTGGCGCAGGCCGTTGCCCAGCAGCTCCTGCACCACCCGGTACACAATAAGCTCCCGCTTGGGGTCGAGGCGGCGGGGCTGCCCGCGCTGCTCGATCAGTACCTGGGTGGGGCCGTCGGCGGGCACCGTGCGGGCCAGGGCATCGAGGGCGAAGGGCAAGCCAAACTTCTGCAGGGCCACGGGCAGCAGGTTGCGCGAAATGCGCCGGACTTCGCTGATGGCCTGGTCGAGCAGGGCGGTGGCTTCCTGGGTGAGAGCCGGCTGCCCCAGCGTGCTCAGGTGCAGCTTCACGATGGCCAGGGTAGTGCCCACGCCGTCGTGCAGGTCGGCGGCAATGCGGCGGCGCTCCTCCTCCTGGGCCAGCAGGGCGGCTTCCAGAGCCTGCTGCTGGGAGGCGTCGCGCACCTGCCGCAGCTGTTCCTGCTGGCGCAGCAGGCGCCGCTGGTAGCGCAGCACAAAGGCGACGATGCCCAGGGCCAGCAGCAGCAGCACCGGCGTGGCCAGCATCACGGGGAGAAGCCAGCTGCTCATGATTGGGCCGGGGCTTGGAGCGGCCGGCCCGCGTACCAGAAGGCCAGGGCAAACAACACGTATTTGATCAGATTCACCATAGCATCCAGGGCATTCATCACTTGATTGCTCGCGTGGTCGGAGGGGTCAGACAGCTTATTGATGAATACAAACACCAACACGGTACCCGAAAAATACAACACAACCGCGGTACTTACCAAAAAAAGCGGGTCCTGCTCCAGCCGGACCACGTGTAACTCGTTCAACAGCTGTTCGAAATAGAGCAGGGCCAGCCCAATTAAAAGGGCGCTTTGCAGCACGTGGGTGTAGGAGCTTACCTGGTTCGGTCCTTCCAGACACAGCAAATCGAGCAGGGCAAACAAGACGAAGCCCGGCGCCACCACGCGGCCCAGCGCCAACCGGAGGCGCCGGGAACTGAGCGTGAGGTAGTACAGGCGCAGAAAGAGGAGGGTCTGCACCACGGTGTAGATGTTCCAGAGGCAATACAGCCAGCCGGGCCGGTACAAAGTTACCAGGCTGGAAAACAGCACCGTAAGCTCCGTAAACAACAATGAGCCCGCCAGCAGACGTAGCGGTGGCGTCAGCCGGGGCCAGCGCCACAGCGCCAATGCCAGGGGCACCAGCAATACCAGGCCCGCTGCGTACTCCAGATACTCAGCAAACTCGATTAGCCACGGAGAAATGGACATGCAGGGACGGGGCGCAAAGCATTTGGGGCTGTATTATACGGATATTAAGCTGGAATATCCAGCTGGTCCGGAAGCCCGCGCCGGGAAATTCAGGGAGATCCACGCGGGAGTTGATAAGGGCGGTTGGCATTCCAGAGGGCCAGGGTCAAAAAGCCGTTGAAAACAATGAGCAGCACTTCCTGGACGATGTACATCGTCCAGATCTGGTCGGACTGGTGTAGGCGCTGCATACCCGCTTCCAGCAGAAAGATCATGAGCGTGCCGGCGTAGTAGAGCATCACGCCCACGCTGACCAGAAACAGCGGGTCGTGCTCGATCCGGATGGTGTGCAGCTCCCGCAGCAGCTGCTCGAAGTACAGCAGCGCAAAGGCCAGCAGCACAAACGTCTGGACGGTGTGGGCGTAGACGTTTTCGCCCTGCCAGAAGCCCTGCCAATACCAGGACTCAGCGCTGAACACCAGCACAAACAAACCCAAAGCGGCCAGCAGAAAGCGCCGGGTGCGGGGGGCGTACAGCGCATGCCAGTAGGCCCAGCCCAGCACGAGCGTCTCAGCCAGCGGTATCAGGTGCTGGTAGGCAATGTTGTTGCGAAATACGTGGCTCCCGATTTCGGAGAGCAGGCTCAGCAGGCACCCCGGCACCAGGGCAAACCAGACCAGCGGCCGGTGCGCCGGCGCCAGCACCGACCAGCGCCACAGCCCTACGGCTGAAGGCACCAGAAAAGTAAGCAGGGAAGTAGAGCAGGACAGCCCCGGCCGGAAGCAGAAAAAAGGCTGGCCTGAAAAACGCTAGTACGGGCTTGATTCAACTATTTGCTCGGGGCTCTTGCTGGCACGGTATAGGGCCAGGGCAAGAATAAAGTTGAATACAATAAGTAGCACAAACTGAATGCTGTACATTATCCAGACCTGAGTGAACTGCTTTTGCGCATACATTGAATCCTCCAGGGTAAAGACCATAAGGCAGCCCGCGAAGTACAGTATCACGCCCACGCTCACCAAGAACATAGGATCATATTCGAGTTGGATAGTCCGTAGTTCCTGGAGTGTCTGCTCGAAGTAGAGCAGTGCTGCACTGATCAGGAGAGTACTTTGGGCAAGTCGGGCATAGGTGTTGGATGCATACACCCCGCGTAGATAAATAACTTGTACTAAGGCTACTACGAAGAACAGAATGACAGCCCAGGCAAAGAAGCGCTTAACTTTACTTGAGTGCAGGGACAAGAAAAAGGCCCAACTTAGAAATAGGGTTTCCGCCCAGGTGTTCAAGTAAAAGAACAAGTGGTTGTTATGCCATACCACCCGACTGATTTCAGATAAAGCATTTAGCAAACAACCAGCAATAAGCACAAACCAAACGAGCTTCTTGCAGGCGGGAGTAAGAGAATGCCAGCGCCAAAACCCTATTACCAACGGTAATAGATAAGTAAGCAATGAAATGATATTCAGTTGCTTAGAAATTTGTACCAGCCGTTGGGCTTCTGACGCTGACATATCTGCTTACTTATCCATTCAAAGGACTGGAGGGAGCACAGGAAGGTGGACAGGCCGGCCCCGACGCCAGCATCTTCTGCTCGTACAGGTCGTTTTCGTCGGCCTTCACGCCCACCAGCACGAAGCCGCGGAAACCATCGTCGCCCTGGGCATTGTAGATGCGGAGGCCAATGTACTGATCACCGCAGGAGTCGATCAGCTCCTTGATTTTGTCTTTGCCAAAAAACTGTGCCTTAAAGCTGCTGCCGTGCTCTTCCCGGTACATAGCCGTCAGGGGAACTGCCTCAGACTCGTAAATGATTGTGCCTTCGTCACCAGTAAACATCAGGTTGAAGTTAGGTGTGAAAAATGAAAGAAAGGATTGGATAAATCTGCCTCAGCATTGAGGCGTTCAAATATAGCTCATTGCCATTCGTATGCAAGCCGCCCGGTTGGCCCGGCCCGGAAATAGCCCGGCAAGCCCGCGTCGTCGACTCAAAAAGCTGTCTGGCTATCAGCCGGCTACCGGATTTCGGGGCCGCCGAATTCGTCGGCTGTATCTTCGTCCTCCAGGTTCTCAAACACCTGTTCGATGGTGGATTCGGCGTTGCGCAGCTTTTGGCGGCACAGCCGGATCAACTCCGCGGAGCGCTGCACCCGGGCCGTGAGGTCATCCACATCGACCGTGTCGGTTTCGAGGGCCCGCAAAATGGTTTCCAGCTCTTCAATGGCTTGGCGGTAAGTAGTATCGTTGGTCATTCGGCAGAAAGAGGAAAAGCGGAAGCAATAGGTGGGGCCTGGCGGGCGGTAATCCGGGCCGTGAGCGTAGCCGTGGGCAGCAGCAGCAGCACCGTGGCCCCCGGCTGCAGCGCAGTAGCCGACTCCGGCCCGCTAAGCAGCTGCACGTAGCCGTGTCGGGCCAGCAGGTGGGGCTCGGGCAGGCCGGCGGTGTCGAGGGCCGCCAGCCGCAGCTGGGCCCGGTGCAGCCGCCGCTCGGCGGCCAGCTGCAGCTGGTAGCGCAGCCGCAGCAGCTGGTCGCGGCGCCGCTGGTGCTGGCGCCGAAACCGCTGGGTGAGGTGGCGCCCCAGCACCCTGAGTCGGGTTTGCTGCCCGGCCAGCGTGTGGCGCGCCGCCCGGGGCAGGGCGTGGGTGTAGCGGGCCAGCTGCCGCCGCAGCTCGTGCACCTGGCGGCGGGGCTCTACTGCCGCCGCCCGGATCTGCTGGTGCAGGGCGGCGCGGTGCCCGGCCAGCTGGTCTTCGGCCGCCTGCTGGGTACTCGAAATAAGGCGCTGCAGGTAGTTGCGGGCCTGGTGTAGCTGCTGAGTAGCCAGCTCCTGAATCCGCTCGGCGTAGCCGCCAAACACGGCGTCCAGGCGGGCCAGCCGCTCGGCCAGAAAGGCGGCTACGGCGGTAGGGGTTTTCAGGGCGGTGTGGGCGGCCAAGTCCACTACGGCCTCGTCCCGCTCGTGCCCGATGCCGGTGATGACGGGTAGCGGAAACGCGCCGATGGCCGCGGCCAGCCCGTAGTCGTCGAAGGCCAGCAGGTCGGTTTTGGAGCCGCCCCCGCGGATGATAACCACGGCGTCGAAGGCGGCGCGGCGTGGCCGGACCAGGTCGAGGGCCGCCAGGATGCTGGCCGGGGCCTCCACGCCCTGCATGCTAGCCGCAAACAGGCTCACGGCAAAGTCGTAGGGCGACTCGCTGAGCTGCTGCACAAAATCCTGGAACCCCGCCGCCGTGGGCGACGAAATAACGGCCAGGCGCTGCGGCCCCAGCGCCAGGGGCAGGGCTTTCTGCCGCTCGAGCAGGCCTTTGGCTTCGAGCTTGCGAATAGTATCGAGGCGCTGCCGGGCCAGCTCGCCCACGGTGTAGGTGGGGTCGATGGTCAGCACGTCGAGGCTCAGCCCGTACTGCTCGTGAAACTTGACCTGCACGCGCAGCATCAGCTTCAGGCCAATGCGCAGCTCCTGCCCGGTCTGCTCGGCAAACGCGGGAGCCAGCTGCTGGTAGCGCTGGCTCCAGATAGTGGCCCGGGCCTGGGCTTTGAGCTGGGCCCCGCGGCCGGTAACGTGCTGGTCGGTGAGCACCAGGTAGCAGTGGGCACCCTCGAAGCGGGGCAGGGTGAGGTCGGCAATTTCGGCTACCACCCAATAGGACTCGGCGAAGCGCGTCTCCAGGGCCTGCCGCACCCGCACCAGCAACTCGGCCAGGGGCAGCGGAGTCGGGGGCAGAGCGGCCGGCAAACCCGGCTCCGGACGACGATTAAACAGCGGTGGCATCGATGGCAAGGTACATAATTCGCAGCGGCGGCCATGTGCCCGTAGCGGCCGGCCCCGGCCCGCGCCCCGTTTTTTTGGCCCGCCGCCCGCCGCTACGGGCCCATGGGCGCCGCGGCAGACTCATAACCGGCCGGCCCCCCCAAGGTTGGCCCATGGGACAAGTACTTTCGATGGCCCTCAGCCCGCAGTGGGGCGGCCGGCGCCGCGGGGCGCTTTCGGCTTTTACATTTTCGCTTACCTTTCCGCTCCAAACCCCTTCCTACTCAACCGTCTCTTATATGAAAAACCGAAACCGGCTGACTCTGGCCACCGTGGCCGCCGCTGGACTGACCCTGGCCGGCTGCGCGTCGAGCAAAACGCCGACGGCGGCTACCACGCCCGCCGCTACCACCACTGCTGCCGTAGCAGCCCAGGAGCCCGTCGTGAAAGGAATCGGGCTGGACGTGGCCAACATCGACCAGTCGGTGCAGCCCTGCGACAACTTCTTCCAGTACGCTTCGGGCAGCTGGCTGAAAAACAACGCCATTCCGGCTTCCGAAACCAGCTGGGGCAGCTTCAACGAGCTGATCAATAAGAACCAGGCCGTGCAGCGCCAGATCCTGGAGGAAACCGCCGCCAACCGCACCGCCGCCAAGGGTACCAACGCCCAGAAAGTAGGCGACTACTACGCCTCGGCCATGGACTCGGCGGCCATCGAGCAGGCCGGCATCACGCCGCTCAAGCCCGAACTGGCCCGCATCGACGCCATCAAGGACCTGAAAGGGCTGCAGGTGGCGCTGGCCCAGCAGCAGCAGATCGGTACCGGCTCGGTGTTCAACATGGGCGTGGGGCAGGACGAGAAAAACAGCACCCAGTACGCGGTGCAGATCTATCAGGGTGGCCTGCGCCTGCCCAACCGCGACTACTACCTCAAAACCGACCCGCGCACCAAAGCCGTGCAGGCGGCCTACGTGAGCTACATCACCAACGTGTTTAAGCTGATGGGCGAAACGCCCGCGGCGGCAGCCAAGAATGCGGCCACCATCATGCGGATCGAAACGCGGCTGGCCAAGGCCTCCAAGAGCCCCGTGGACCTGCGCGACCCCTACGCCAACTACAACAAGATGACCCTGGCCGAGCTGCAGAAGCAGTACCCGAACCTGGGTCTGACCACCATTCTGGCCCAGAACCGCCTGAGCGCCGCCAAGTCGATTATCGTAGGGCAGCCGGCGTTTCTGAAGGAAGCCAACACGATGCTCAAGGCCGAGCCGCTGGGCGACTGGAAAACCTACCTGCGCTGGCACCTCGTGTCGTCGGTGGCCGGGGCGCTGCCCAAGGCCTACGTGGAGGAAAGCTTCAAGTACAGCCAGGCCCTGACCGGCGCCAAGCAGATGCAGCCGCGCTGGAAGCGCATGCTGGGCTCGACGGACCGCGCCCTGGGCGAAGCCTTCGGGCAGGTGTACGTGGACAAGGCTTTCACGCCCGAATCCAAAGCCAAGGCCCTGGAGCTGGTCAATAACCTGAAAGCCGCCTTTGCCGAGCACATCCAGCAGAATGCCTGGATGAGTGCCGGCACCAAGACGGAGGCCCTGAAAAAGCTGAACGCCTTCGTGGTGAAAATCGGCTACCCCGACCAGTGGAAGGACTATTCGGCCCTCACCATCTCGCGGGAGTCGTACCTGAAAAACGTGCTGGCCGCCCGCGAGTGGGCTTCCAACGACGAAAACAAGAAGCTGGGCAAGCCGATTGACCGCAACGAGTGGGGCATGACGCCGCCCACGGTGAATGCCTACTACAACCCGCCGATGAACGAAATTGTGTTCCCGGCCGGCATCCTGCAGCCCCCGTTCTACGACCCCAAAGCCGATGACGCGGTAAACTACGGCGGCATCGGCGCCGTCATCGGCCACGAAATGACCCACGGCTTCGACGACCAGGGCCGGCAGTACGACTCGGAAGGCAACCTGCGCGACTGGTGGACCAAGGACGACGCGGCCAACTTCACCAAGCGCGCCGACATCGTGGGCCAGCAGTTCGATGCTTTCACGCCCTTTGACTCGGTACACGTGAACGGCAAGCTGACGATGGGCGAAAACCTGGCCGACCTCGGCGGGCTGAACATTGCCTTTACGGCCCTGCAAAAGTCGCTGGAAGGCAAGGCCAAGACCAAAATCGACGGCTTCACGCCCGAGCAGCGCTTTTTCCTGTCGTATGCCCAGGTGTGGCGCACCAGCCAGCGCCCCGAGGCCATGCGCCAGCAGATGCTGACCGACCCGCACTCCCCGGCCCAGTACCGCACCAACGGCCCGCTGCAGAACATGCCCCAGTTCTACGAGGCCTTCGGCTGCAAGGAAGACGCCAAGATGGTGCGCAAGCAGGAAGTGCGCGCCAAGATCTGGTAAGCGGCTTCAGGCTTCGTGTAGCCACCAAGAAAAGGCGGCCCGCATAGTGCGGGCCGCCTTTTTGCGTTTTGCTGGTACCTTTGGCCTACACCTTCGCCTCTGCCCCATGCCCAAGCTGCTGCCCCTGTCTTCCGTGTTGTGTATGTTGCTGGCCACGGGCTGCGACCAGTCGAAGCCCGCCGGGCAGCAGCAGGCTGCCGCAGTCCCGGCGGCTCCGGCCCCTGACTCGGCGGCGGCGCAGCTACGGGCCCAGGTTGCTGATCCGAAGGTGGGCGACGTGTACGTAGTGCAGTTCCAGCCGCCGGGCACCGCGCAGAAGCGCTACTTCTTCTACCACCTGTTTCGGGCCACGCCCGACAGCGCCTACCTGCACCCGGCCCGTAAGGATGCCGCCGACGCCAACGCTGACCTGACCCAACCGGATTTCCAGGCGTCAGCCAACACGATGGTGTACACCCGGGCCGAGCTGGCTGAGCTGCTCCGGGAACAGCCCGGCGACGTGAACAAGGCCCGGCTGGTGCAGGTGCGCCGCGCCGACTAGCCGGGCCGCGTTATTTCACTACCTCAATCTTGATATCCACGTCCCTGGCGGGCCACTTGTCGGTACCCACGGGCTCGGCGGCAATCTTGTCGATAACGTCGAGGCCTTCCACCACTTCCCCGAATACGGTGTACTTGCCGTCGAGCGACGGGGCCCCGCCCTGGGTGGCGTACGTGCGCTGCTGCGCGGGCGTGAGCTTGCGCCCCGCCATGGCCGCCGACTGCTCCGGCGTGAGCTTTTCGCCCTGCACGAAGTAGAAGTCGGAGTTGGAGGAGAGCTTGCCCGGGTTCTGGTCGTCGTCGTAGCGGGCCATGCCCAGGGCGCCGCGCTTATGAAAGTGCCGGGGACCGATTTCCGGGGGCAGGTGGTAGCGGCTGATGCGGATGGTGCGGTGGTCGGAGCGGCCGCCCTGGATGGCAAAGCCTTTCACCACCCGGTTAAACACCGTTTCGTCGAACACGCCCTTGCGGGCCAGCAGCAGAAAGTTGGCTTTATGCACCGGCACATCGTCGTAGAGCTTCACCCGCAGGTCGCCCAGGCGGGTGTGCAGAATCACTTCCGAAGCCGGGTAATTCTGGCCGTACTGGGTGAGCAGGGCCGCGGCATTGCTGTCGGTGAGGGCCGACAGGTCGGGGCCGGGCACCGGCGGGGGCGCCGTGGGGGCCGTGGACACGGGTTTTTCCGGTTGGCCGCAGGCGGCCAGCACCGTCAGCAGCAGCAGCAGCAGGGGAGAAGCGCAGGATTTCATGCCGCAAAAAACGAGGAAAAAACGAAGCACCGCCCCGGCGCTGGCCGGCCACCCAAAAAAAGGAGGCCGCTCCGGGCAGGAAGCGGCCTCCTTTTCTGGGGTGGCCGGCCAGCCGCCGGGTATCAGCCCCAGCCGTCGTCCGCCTTCTTGGGTTCCTTCTTTTTCTTCTCCTTGCGCTTCTCGGTGCCTTCGCTGGTCTTGGATTTTACCTTCACTTTCTCGGGGGCCACCGCGGGAGCCGGGGCGCCCGCTACCGGGGCCGGCACTGCGGGCGGGGCCGCCACCGCGGCCTCCTCGGTCAGAATCGGGGCCATGTCCTTGGCCGAGTTGATCAGGTCGGGCCGCTCCACGGCGGCTTGCTTGTGCAGGGCCAGCAGCATGTCCTGCGGAATCAGCTCGTTCTTGCTCCACACTTTCAGCTCGGCCTCCAGCTTTTCCTTTTCGGCTTTGCCGGGCCGGCTGGCCAGCAGCGCGTCCAGGTCGGGCTTGCCCGCATCCTGCCAGGCCGTAAGCCACAGAGACGACACCATCGTGGGGGCCAGCTTGAGGCGGAAAGCCACCTGCGCGCCCACCTCCTTGTTGTAGGCGTCGGCAAAGGCGTCGGAGTAGGCCCGCCGCGTTTTGCCGTACTTGTGCGAGAAGACGTACTTGGTTTCCGGCGTAAAGGTGCGCGTTACCTTCTCCTCCATGTCGAAGGTGGCCCCCAGAAAGCCGTAGGACTCCTGAATCACCTGCCACACGGAGCGCTGCGGGTCTTTCAGGTACTCGCCTTTCTCCGAGTCCAGCTTCCACTCGCTCATGTGGCGCTCGGGCAGCTTCGATTCCCAGAGGCTGTGCAGCCCCTGCTGGTTGGTGAGCTGCCCGTCGTAGTTGATGGTGGTGTGCAGCGGCACGTAGGCATCGGCCACGTAGTGCCCCAGCTCCGCCGACAGGCGCACGATGGCCGTACTGTCGCGCTGGCGGAAGGCTTCGGTGAGCTTTTCCTTCACGTCGATAATCACCCACGGCACGGTGCCGTACTTGCGCAGCGTGTCGGCCGAGTACTTGGCCGTGGCCTTCTCCCACGTCTTGGGCATCATCCCGAATGGGTCGTCGCCGTAGTGGTCCATGTCGATGAAGTGCTTGTTGGCTTCGGTCGGGTCTTCCTCGCGCCGCTCGTCGGGGGCAGTCGACAGCCGCACGATGGCCGGCATGTGCCGGTAGTAGAAGCCCTGCATGGCTTTGGGCAGGGTGTAAATGGCAATCTGGTTGATGGTGCGGTGGGCAAAGAACCCCCAGCCGGGCGAAAGCAGGGGGCACAGCAGCACCAGAGCCAGGAGCAACAGCGGTTTTTTCATGACGGGGAAATAAGCAGCCGGAAGTGGGTCCGCGAAGTTCGGTATTTTGGCCAAGTATCCGATGCCGGCCCGCAGGATTGTCGCCCCTCCGCGCCTGGCTGGTCCGGAATCGGGTAATTAACTTGAACGGCCGGCGATGGCCCGGCCGCTGCCGTATGCCTTGCTGTTTCCACGCCGCCGCCGCATGACTGTTATTTCCCAAAAGAAGCTGCACTACCCTATCCGGGAGCCCCTGCGCGAGTACCTGCGCCACTACGACCGCGAAACGCCGCTGCCCGTCAGCTACCGCGACCTGCGCCAGATCGGCGGCTCCTTTCCCCTGATCGACCGGCAGGGGCGCGACACGCTCTGGGAAACCGTGTTCTACGAGCCCCAGGCCCTGCGCGAGCTGAGCGTGGGGCTTACGCAGGTGTACGCCCAGCTCAAAACCGGCAGCGACCTGTCCTTTACCGAGCACCTGCTGGCTGACCGCATCGACTACTGCCGCTTCGGCAACTCCAACCCGTTTCGGGTGCGGGTGGTGAATCTGCTCAACGACAACCACGACTACTTCTACGTGAAGCAGGCCGATGCCTCGCGGGTGTACGGGCTGGAGCTGGAGCACCTGCTGTCGCCCAACCAGCTGAGCTACCTGGTCAGCGGCGATACGCTGGTAGAAGAGCACATTGCCGGTATTCCCGGCGACGACTTCATCCGCGCGCGCCTGCCCCAGCAGCACTTCAACCAGGTGCGCATTGCCAAGGAGTTCGTCAAGTTCAACGAGCGGTGCTTTGCCCGCCTGCTCGGCGACATGCGCTCCTACAACTACGTCATCGTCGTCACGCCCGACTTCGAGGACGACCAGTACCGCGTGCGGGCCATCGACTTCGACCAGCAGAGCTACGAGGGCCGCAAGACGATGTATCTGCCCCAGTACTTCAAGGACAACCGGCCCGTGATTGAGATGTGCAGCAAGTTTCTCAAGCCCGAAGCTATCCGGCAGTACCAGACCGAGGAGCGGGTGCTGATGATGCGCCGGGTGCGCCTGGAGCGCTACCGCCTAAAGATGCTGATGGACTGCATGCGCCGCGACGAGCTGGCCCCGGCCGCCAAGGTGGCCCAGCTCAAGGCCGAGCTCAACCAGCACCACCACACCACGCTCTTCAGCCGCTGCCGGAGCATGGGCGACGTGGTGCGCCAGAACCTGATGCTGATGCTGGGACCCACCTAGGTGCCCCACGGGGTTTGCTAGCGCCCCAGCCCGACGCTGAATCCGAAGGAAACCTCCACGCCGCCCGGCCCGAATAGGCGCACTACATCCTGCAACGCGGCCGAAGGCGGCACATGGGAGTGGTAGGTGTACCGGCCGCCATCGGCCACCACGCCGTAGCCCAGCGTGCCCAGCAGGGCGATGTTGCTGAGCTGCCAGCGCACCCCACCGCGCAGGTGCACCAGGGCGCTGGGGGAGATACTGACGTTGGTTTCCTCGGTGTAGCCGCCGGCCGTGCGGGTAATGGTGATGCCGTTGAGGCCGCCGTCCACCGCTCTAGTGCTTAGTCAGGAGAGTTTTTCGAACAAACCTTTTGGTAGTGGCGGGTGAGTTTCTCCCGCGCCTTATCGAGCGAGAATTGCCAGTTG